>JACCRA010000527.1 GCA_013813825.1 Pyrinomonadaceae bacterium
ACTATTACATTCAAACGCAATAAACAAGATCGGGTAATCGAAATGGAATCTCAGTGGAGTTTAATCAGTAGCCCTGCTGTTGCTGCGAAAGTTAAATAGCGTAAGTCGCTATAGTCCGAAACTTGTACATGGCTTATACAAACGTTGGCTGTGACGCTGCGTGATGAAACAAACGGGCAACATAGAAAGTCATTGGGCGCGAGGCGCAAACAGCGACTTTCATAAAAACGTGCTTTTTGTCTTGACCGAATCCGGTCTTGATTGCGCGAGGAATCCTGTAACTCAAGCGCGAACTCACGGCTCGACGCAAACATAAAATCAGGAGATAAACAAATGTTCTTAAAAAGTAGTTTCTGTAAATTGGCGTTGGTTATTGCCTTCAGCCTCGGCTTTGTGTCAGCAACCGTTTCGGCGCAGATTGCTCAACCCCAACGGCGGATGCCTGATATGCGTTTGCCGGTCGTGAGTTTTCCCGCCGGAAAAAGTTTTGTCGAAGTTCCGTTTGGAGTTGAAAGTAATCTGATGGTGATTCCCGTCAGCGTCAACGGCTCGCGCCCTCTGCGCTACGTTCTCGACACGGGCGCGCAGGGAACGTCTCTCAACAACCCGGAAACTATTGACTTGCTCAAGCTCAAAATCACCGGAACGATGCCGGTGCGCGGCGCAGGCGGTGGCGGCGCAACTAGCGAAGCTTCGATTGCGGAGAATGTCAGCTTTAACATTGGCGGCATCGAACTTTCGGGCGGCAGGTTGGCGGTGCGAAGGCTGGCGAAAGATTCGCCGTTTCCCGCCAGCTTCGACGGCGTTATCGGGCGGATAGTTTTTTCAACGCTCGTCGTCGAGGTTGATTGGGAAAGGAGAGTCGTTAGATTCTACGAGCCTAGCAAATATAAATACTCCGGCAAAGGAGCGGTTTTGCCCGTAACTTTTGACGAAGGCATCAGACCTTACATAACTGCGAACGTCGTTTTGTCGGGCGACAAATTAGTTCCGGTCAAACTCATAGTTGACACTGGCGCGAGCCATGCTCTGTCGCTCGAAGTCGGCACGAAGCCAGAAATCAAGTTTCCTGAAGGAGCAACGAAGATTGTCTTGGGCAGAGGCGGAAGCGGCGAAATCACAGGCTACACCGGACGAGTGAAAAGTTTTGAGCTTGGCGGTCAAACATTCAACAACATCCCGACGAGTTTTCCGGACGAATCATTAGGAGTAGGGCGAAGCGACGGACGAAATGGAAACTTGGGAAGCGGTCTGCTGCGACGGTTCAAAGTCATCTACGATTATTCGCGCAAGCAAATGATTGTCGAACCGAACAAATTTGTCGGCGAACCGTTTGGAACCGCGATGCCGAACAATGTCGCGGCAAACACGGCGCAAGTTTCACCCGCCGCGCTGCAAGATTACGTCGGCAAATATGGAAATAAAGAAATCAGCGTGCGTGACGGCTGGCTTTATTACCAACGCATCGGCGGGCGCGGAGCGGCATTGCGAGCAACAGGCAAAGACAAATTCGCGCTTAATACCGACGCGCAGATTTCGTTTGTGCGCGACGGCAAAGGCGTTGTTTCCGAAATGCTGATTGAGTGGGTTGACCGCGACAAAGAGCAGTTGAAACGCGAAGCCCCGACAAGCACTCAACCACAAAATCAACCGCGAGTTCAGCAACAGTTGAGCGAAGCCGAGCGCGATGTCAGAAAGTTGGAACGCGAGTGGCTCGATGCCTATGAAAAACACGACGCGGAGGCAATGAACCGCATTGTGTCCAACGACTTTAAGCTGACATTTTCCAACGGCTCGGTGCAAACCAAAGCCGACATTTTAGCCGAACTCAAATCAGCGCGTGATGCGGGTCGCCCGTCACCGAAGTTTTCGACCGAAGACGTGCAATCTCGCGTCGAAGGTGACACGGTGATTCTCACGGGACGCGTTATTCAAACGATGGAACGCGACGGGCAGACGAGGACGATGCAGATGCGCTACACCGATACCTATGCAAAGCGGCAAGGGCGTTGGCAAGTCATCGCTTCGCAGTTGACGCGCAT
This sequence comes from Pyrinomonadaceae bacterium, assembly GCA_013813825.1. Taxonomy (GTDB): domain Bacteria; phylum Acidobacteriota; class Blastocatellia; order Pyrinomonadales; family Pyrinomonadaceae; genus JACCRA01. Next base: position 2,043 of record JACCRA010000527.1, read on the forward strand.
CCAGCCGCAATGAGCATAACGCGCATCCTGCTTGTTGCTGCTTCCGGGTTCGACTTCACGCCGCACCGGCCGCACACAGCCTTGCGGTTTCCCATCGCCATTCCCCCGTCCACGCGATTTTTCGCTGCGCATTTTGCGCAAACAGTGATCGCCATACCTTAAACCTCCCGCGCCTCGAACAAACAATACACCTTCTCCTTTTTTTGCTTGCTCTCTTTATTCTCTAAAAACTTACAACACCGAAAGCCGAAGCTGCAAACATTCTTTCGCCCGTCGCGTGCCAATCGGAAGCCATTGTTGTGGTCGCTCGCCCGCGTTTCGTAGTAAGATGATGCGGCTCGAAAATCTCCCGCACAACATCACCAACGCAAAGGAATTTTCCTCATTAGATGGCTTATTCTTCCTCGCTTCTCGTCGCTCTAATCTCCCTTTTCATGCTTCACACTTCCGCTTTCATCTCGGCGCAGAACGCGCCACGTCGCAACACTCAAA
>JACCRA010000388.1 GCA_013813825.1 Pyrinomonadaceae bacterium
TTGGAAGTGTGGGACGAAGATTATTTGGCGGTCGCCATTATTGCCGACGAGGGCATGAAACTTTCAAAAAAATCGCCTTTGCAAATTGTAAGAGATGAGAATTTGCTGGCGTTGAGAGTGCCGGCAGAGGCCGGGGCGCGAACCTCAAGCGTCGATCTTGAACTGCGCGTGCCGGCTCGCGCGCGCCTCAAGATTTCGACCAATGAAGGCGATTTAACGGCGCGGGGCGTGTCGTCGTTTCTCTCAGTGCAGACCATTTCAGGCGCGATCAGCGTCGAACTCCAACGCCCGCTCGACGCCGACCTCACGGCGCAATCCCTTAACGGCACGCTCGCGCTCGGCGAAGATTTTGCGGGTGGCAGTTCGCCGGGCGCTCCTCCGCAACGCGGCAAGTGGCGGGCGCGGCTGGGCGCGGGCAGCCGCGTCGTCAATCTTTTCTCAGGGCGCGGACTGATCCAACTCGCCACCCTCAACGTGCCAATTCGAGACGCGGTCGCCGACGCGCCGTCGTCGGCAATCGAGGCAACGACTACGACCACCAATACCACTATCGTGAATCTGCCGCCGAAGCCTGTGGCTACTATCGCGCCGCGAGCGCATCCGCCCTCGCTCCTCGGCGTCGCCCGCCCGCCCACCACCACCGCCGGGGCTGCCGGGGCTTTGCCATCCGGGCCGCAAGAGATCGATCCGGATGAGATCGTCCGCATTGATACTGGATTAGTGACGCTCAACGTGAGCGTCATTGATCGGGCGAGCGGGCGCGGCTTCGCGGATTTGCGCCAACCTGATTTCCGACTCTTCGAGGACGGGCAAACGCAGGAGATCACGCAGTTTGAAGCTGCCGCCGCGCCGTTCGATCTCGTGTTGCTGCTCGATCTGTCCGGCTCGACCGCCCGCGTCACGGATTTGATCCGCGCCGCGACCCTGCGCTTCATCAACGCGGCGCGACCGCAAGACCGCATCGCCATCATTACCTTCGCCGGCGAGCCGAAGCTCGTCCACGCGCTGACCAGCGACCGGCAGGTTCTGCGTGTAAGCGTCGATCAGTTGCGGTCGCCACAGGGCGACACGAAGCTGTATGACGCGCTCAACTTCGCGCTGGAATTTCTTGACCACCAGACGGCCGCGCCCCAACGTCGCCGCGCCGTGGTGCTAATGAGCGACGGCCTCGACAGCACGCTGCCGAACGTCACCGGCGAAGGCTCCACGCTTGCCTATGCCGAGTTGCGCCGCCGCGTGCAGGAGTTCGACGGAGTGCTCTACACGCTCTATACCGCCGGCGCGGAGTACGAAGCCCTAAGTCCGCTCGACATTCAGCCCGAAACCTTCGATCTCGCTTTTGAGCGGATGGAGGAACTGGCCGAAGCGGGCGGCGGCGTCTTCCACGACGTGGAAAAACTGGAAGACCTCGCGGGCGCTTACGAGCGCGTGATCGCTGATCTCGGCACGCTCTACAGCCTCTCTTACCGCCCGACCAACAGCCAACGCGATAACAGTTGGCGTGCCATTCGCATCCAACTCCCACACCACCCCGGCGCGGTCGCGCGCGGCAAGCGTGGCTATTACGCAAAATAGGTTAGAGGTCAGTAATTACTACTTGGAGAGTTGGCAGTCGAAAATCGAAGTCGAGCCTCGTACACAACACAACAACTGACCTCTGACCTCTGACCTCTGACTCAGCTTTTTGCTTTCCATCTTTATCTCCGGCGATTGCGTCTAAGATTCGTATGCGTCCGAAGGAATATCAATTCATCTTGATCATTGCCGTTGTTGTAAGTCTGGCCTTGTCGGCGGCGTGCGGGAAGAACCGGCAGACGACGCCGCGTGAGGGCGCGGCGCCGGCAACCACGCCAACGCTGAAGGCTCTGACGCCGTTGCCGTCGCGCCCGCTGTCGCCCGGACGCGCGCGTGCTCTGGAAGGCGCGAAGGAAGCGGCGGCGGCGATGCGCGAACTGGCATGGAAGGACGAGGCGCGGATGACGGAGTTGACGGGTTGGGAGTACGGCACGCGCTCGCGGGAGATGGCCGAAGCTCTCGGCGGCGACGAATTGCGCGCCCTCAGCCATTTGGCAATAGCGGGCGGGATGTTGCCGGAAGGCACTGATCTGGCGATGCTGGCCGCAAGCTTCACCGCCGCCTCGGCGGGCGCTTCCTACTCGCCGCTCGACAAGCGGGTGTTGCTGCTCCAACAATCGCCCTCCAGCCCGGACAAACGAGACACCTCTGGTCAAGATTCTCTGCTGGCGCACGAACTTGTCCACGCCTTGCAGGATCAGCATTTCGATCTGCTCAGGCTATTGCTTGCCCGACCTTACAACTTCGACCGTACCGAAGCTCTCTTCTCTATCATCGAGGGCGACGCCATGAGCGTGCAGCGGCGGCTCGAACTGGGCGAGGCTTGGACGCGCCGGCCAGTCGCGGATGTAGGGCGGCTGGAAGACGAGCGTTTCAACGACTACCGGCGCGAGATCGGCGCGCTGTTCCCGCCGCTCCTCACCGAAACTTTCATTTTCCGCTACCGCGACGGCGTGCGCTTCGTCGAAACCGTCCGGCGCAAAACCGGCGCGCGTGGCGTCAACGACCTTTTCCGCCGCCCGCCAGCTTCGAGCGAGCAGGTGCTTCACCCCGAAAAATATCTGGCGGGCGAAGAGCCGCGCCACGTCGCGTTTGACGTGCCGGGTTTTGCCGCCGCCGGCTGGGAGCGTGTCGTCGCCTCGACTCCGCTCGGCGAGATCGGCGCGCGCGGCTTGTTGCTTAGAGCTTTATCGCCGGCCGCCGCCGCCCGCGCCGCCGCCGGTTGGGGCGGTGATAGCGCGCAGCTCTTCGAGGGGACCAATCGCGCGCCGCTCTTCGTCTGGAAGACGGTCTGGGACAGGCCGGAGGACGCGACGGAATTTTTCCGCGCTTACCACTTACTGCGTCCTCGCGGAAGCGACTTAATCGGCCAAAGTTTCGATGCTTCGCAAAGCAGTTGGCGGGAGGGCGACCGTATCACGCTCGTTCGGCAAGACGGTGAGCAAGTCGTCATCATTCGGGGCGCACCGTCCGATATTGAGCGGGCGTTAGAAATCGCGCGGCGTTAAAGAAGAAATCTGCCGTGTCTGGCTCAACCAGATGGCATAGCGGCAACTTCGGGCGGGTGCGACATTCTCCCGCGCCTGTGTAAACGATCTACGGCTATTGAATCTGTCCCCTTCAGGGGCTTTTCAAAAACAGCTTCTAACATCCGCCACTTCCGCATGGCGCGCGGCCTTACTTTTTGAGCGAGCGGACGTAGCCGACCAGCGCGTTGATCTCGTCGCGCGATAGTTTTTTTGAGAAGGCCGGCATTCCGCCGCGCCCGCGCGTGATTAGCGCCGTGAGAGATTTGTTGCCCTGGCGCTTCAGACGCTTGGCGTTGGTCAGGTCGGGGGCGTTGTAGAGTTCGCCGAGCTTGGTCTGCCCGCGCCCGTCCGCGCCGTGGCAACGGGCGCAGTTCTGTTCATACACCGCCTTGGCCGGGGCGAAGTCCTGCGGCGATGATGTTGCCAGCGCGCCGTGCGCTTTCTTCTGGACGGCGCTTTGAGCCGCTGGCATGGAAACTACCGCGAAGAAAGCCGCGACCATCGTTAACACGAATACTTTAAGTTTGCTCGTCATGCCGCGAGGTTCGTTTTATTTGTTCGTCGTTCCGGCGGCGGCTAGTAAATGCCGCCGCGCTTGGAGGTCGTGGACATGCCATGGGGCGCTCTCGCCTTTCATTTCGGGGTGGCGCGTCAGGAACTCGCGCGCGAGTGGCTGCGCGCCGGGATCGTCCTTCAAGTCGGCGAAGAGTTTGGCCTCGCGCTTGGCCTCTTCGTGCATTCCGAGCTTGCGATAAATCAGCATCAAGTTGTAGTGCGCGCCGGTATCTTCCGGATCGATCTGAAGCACCTGCTCGAAGCAATTGCGCGCGGTCGGTAGATCGCGTTTGATCTTGGATAATTCACCTAACTGTTGAAGTGACAGACGGTCGCGCGGGAAGACGGCAAGCACTTGCCGCAAATCAGTTTCGGCCTCGGCGAGTTGGCCGCGTCTGGTGCGGATGCGCGCCCGTTGGAACAGGGCACGGGCGAGATCGGGTTTGAGCGCGAGCGAAGCATCGACGAATTTGGTGGCGTCGTCCCAACGGTCGATCTCCATCAAGGCAAGCGCCTGATTGACGAGCGCCATCGGGCGGTAAGCCTCGTCCATCCCGGCAACGCGGGCGAAAACTTCCGCCGCCCGCGCGAATTGCCGCTGATCGAGTAAGGCGATGCCGTAGTTGTTCCAGCGCCGCCAGTCTGGCATTACGCCTTTAGTGCTTGCGGGCGGCGGGGCTTGCCCCGCGTTCTCGCCGACGCGGAACGCGATCTCGGTCGTCGCCATCGTCACAATCGGGTAATCGAGCGATTGGCCGAGCGCATAGTCGCTAAAGACGCGCGTGAAGCGGCGATAGCGCATCCGCGCCGTCAACTTCAGCGCGCCGTCCAGCTTCTCCGGGACGGTGAAGCGATAGCGCGCCAGATCGGAGCGCCCCGAAGCGATTTGATTGTTCTGCGCGATGGCGCGCGTGCGCCAGATGTGGTGCTTGTCGTTGAACGAGCCGTCGCCCATGACGAGGTACGTCTTATAGTTGTGCGCCGAGTCGTCGAGGAAGCCGTCGGGCTTGATGAAGCCGGAACTAAAGAGCGTTTGTCCGCCCGCGTCGGCGACGGTAAACTCGACGTAAGCCTCGTAGAAGTCGCGCAGTTCGGGCGGGAACGAGTGGCCGATGTTCTTGTTCGTGATCACCACGTCGGCCGTCAACTCGTCGCCCGCCTTCAGTGTGAAGTTGCCGCGATTGACGGGCGCGGCGATCAACTCCGCGTCGCGTTCGCCGGGCGCGCGGCGGTGCAAGGCGAACACGTCGATGCCGAGCACATCGGCCTCTAACGCTTTCGTGACGGCGGCGAGTTGATCCGGCCATTTGTAAAAATAGGGAATCGCGGTGTTGGCCGCCGCCCAGCGGTGCGAGGCAATGGTCCCCTGCTTGGCCGACACGTCGAACTTCGGCGCTTGTTCAGGCTGCATGTGGCAGGTGTTGCACGAAGACTTGTCGCGGACATAGAACGGGTGCGGCGACTCTTTCGAGAACGAAGACATCTGCAACTCGTCGCCGACCGAGAAGGCGCGCAGGAATTTGTAATCGTTCAACTCGCGCGGCACCTGCGACTTGTGACACGAGGCGCAAAATTCCGGCGACTTGAGCAGCGGGCGCATCACCGCGCGGCGGTGCGAAGGCACGTCGTCCAAAATTTCTTGATCTGTCACGTCGTGCAGGCGGCGCGTGCCGTCTTCCTTTAAGAGCAACGCCGGCTGTCCCATCACGTAGCCGCCGATGCCGCGCCCGGTCGCCGTCTGAATCGAGTGGCAGGCGATGCACGAGACGCCGTCCTCGTCGAACGGGCGTTTGATCGGCGAGTCTTTGG
>JACCRA010000586.1 GCA_013813825.1 Pyrinomonadaceae bacterium
TAGCTCGCGCACGTGTCCTCGAAGAAAAAGGTGAGACGGAGAAAGCGCAGGCAGACTACAAAAGGGCTGTCGAACTTAGTCCCGATCTGGCGAGACTCATTAAGAGAGATGTGAACCGGCAAGTTGATCAAGCAAAGGACGCGGCTAAAGTTGAGAAGGAAGCGAACCTTGCGACTCAACCGAAGACGGCAGATGAATACTGGGACCGCGGCAACCTCTTCCTTAGAAAGAAGGATTTCGCTGCCGCCATCGCCGACTTCAGCAAGGCCATCGAAATCAACCCCCGGCACTCCGGCGCGTACAACAATCGCGGCTCTGCTTACCTCAGCAAGAAAGAGTTGGGTAAAGCTATCGCGGATTACGGCAAAGTGATCGAGATCGATCCCCTCGAAGAAGGCGGGTACAACAACCGCGCGAACGCGCGGCAGCAGTTTGGGGATTTAGACGGGGCCATCGCCGACTTCAGCAAGGCCATTGAGTTGACGCCGCACATGGCTCACCTCTATGGCGGTCGTGGCATCGCGCTCCTGCTCGCCGGCAAGGACGTGGAAGCACAGAGAGATTTTGAACGGTGCTTGAAGCTCAATCCGAGCGTTAACGAGTGGCTCGAATCCAGCATCGAATGTGCGAGAAAGCAACGCGCCGCGCGGCCATGAGCCCTCAACCGCGGCGACAACGAACGCTCTGTGATGCCAAGAGTAGTCGATGAGAGCGAATTGCGAATGCGTTGACCACTCACTTCGAAATCAAGCGTCGCGCGTTGCTGGGAGCGCAGGCATCCTGCCTGCCTTGAGCGCGCCGGCGCGAATAATCGTTGAACGATCACTCAACGAAAGTGATCGCGCTCACCGGTTAGCTCGCCTGCGGCGAGCTTGGCAGGCAACAGCTTCGCGCTCCCAGCAAGGAGGCGGCTCGTTTCACAGACGATCTGGGCTTGGTAAACCCAAACGAAATGCGCCAGGCTTCACGCCTTCGGTTGACTAAGTTCCCGCCATCCCGGCGGCAGTAAACGCCGTCGCCCGTCGTCGCTTAACGGCACATCCGGTTCGTCAAGCTGCACCCGATCCCAAAGTTTGCAGGTCACTTGCTTGTGCGTCTGGTCCAGCCCCTCGCAGTAGTTGGTGTAAGTGCAGCGGCGCACTTCTTCACCTCTCCCAAGTTGCGCTTTGCGGAACCAATCGGGATCGGCGAGCGATTGGCGGGCGGCTCCGATGATGTCGGCCTCGCCGCGTTGCAGGATGGCTTCGGCCTGCTCGAAAGTGGCGATGCCGCCGGCGGCGACGATTGGAGTTTGATAGCCCGCCTCGTTGACCGCGCGCTTAATTTCGCGGACGAGCGGGACGTTGCGCCCGAACGGCCCGCGTTCGTCCGAGAGCACGGTCGGCATACATTCGTAGCCGCTCTGGCCCGTGTAGGGGTAGACGGCCTGTCCTACTTTCGGCTGCTTGGCGTCTTCAAACTTCCCGCCTTTCGAGATTGAAAGAAAGTCGAAGCCCGCCCGCGCGAACTCTGTTCCGAAAAAGATGGCGTCTTCAAGGCGATTGCCGCCGGCGATCACCTCGTCGCCGAGAAAGCGCGCGCCGACGACGTAATCCGCGCCGACGCGCTCGCGCACCGCTTGGAAAACTTCGAGCGGCAGACGCGCCCGCCCCTCGCGCGTCCCGCCGTAGCCGTCCGTCCGATGATTCAACGCGCTCAGGAATGAGGCCATCGTGTAGGCGTGCGCGTAGTGCAATTCAACGCCGTCGAAGCCGGCTTCGCGCGCACGTCCGGCGGCGTCGGCGAAGATGCCGGGCAAGACTTCTGGCAACTCCCGCACGTGCGCCAATTCCACGTCCGTTACCCGCTCGCGGTAGCCGCGCCGCAACGCTTCCAACTCGCGCTCGTCCAGTACCCCCTCAATTAACTCGTTCGACGCGGCGGCGAGAAATTCGCGCACCGACGCTTCATCCCGTTCGGGCCAGCCTTCATCACTCGTCGCCGCCACCAGCGCGTGGCGATGGCGCGGTTCGAGTTTGAGGAAGCGCGCGAAAAACTTCAGCGGATCGGGCCGACGCCTGACGGAGAGGAAGTCGATGATCTGTATGAACAGCTTGGTTTCGCCGTCGCTGGCGCGCCGCACCGTCTCGGCCAGTTCGCGCAAACCCGGCACAAAACGGTCGTGACCAATCCTGAGCAACGGCCCGCTCGGAACGTCGCGCACGCCCGTCGCTTCGACGACGAGCACGCCCGGTCGCCCTTCGGCGAAGCGCCTGTACCAGCCGAGGTTGTCGGGCGTCACGAAGCCGTCGTCAGTCGCGCGCCACGGCACCATCGCGGGAACCCACGTCCGCTGATTGAGCGTCAGGGGACCAATTTGGATTGGTGAGAAAAAAAGCGACCGCGCCGCCTCGTCGCGGGTCGGCCAGCGCGTCGCGGGGATGTCATAACGGATCGCGGGTTCGGGATGCCACATAATAAACCGTTGGTCGTTGTCTCGGCTCTAATCTTAGACTAAATTACGAACGAAGGAGTGAAATCATCATGTCCCGTCAACGTAAAACATTGCTCACCCCGAAAGAGTATCTTGCTATTGAGCGCCAGTCTGAGTTTAAACACGAGTATTTTGCCGGTGAGATGTTTGCGATGGTGGGCGCGAGTAAACGGCATAACCTTATCACGGCAAATATCATTCGCATTCTAGGCAATCAGTTGTTGGAGCGCCCTTGCAATGTTTACTCCAGCGACATGCGAGTGAAGGTCAACGCGACGGGGAAATATATTTATCCCGATGTCGTCATGGCCTGCGAAGAAGAGCAATTTGATGACGCGGAGAATGACACCCTGCTTAATCCGGTTGTTGTCATTGAAGTCTTATCAGAATCCACAGAAGCCTATGATCAGGGCAAGAAATTTGAGCAGTATCAATTTGTTGAATCTCTCACAGAATATCTGCTCATAGCTCAAGAACCATTCAGGGTTGAGCAATACGTTAGACAGAGCGATAGAGAATGGAGATATTCTGAGTATCATCATGCTGATGATGTGGTAAAGATCAGTGTGATCGATTGTGAACTGACGCTGAAAGATGTGTATGCCAAAGCTGAATGG
>JACCRA010000626.1 GCA_013813825.1 Pyrinomonadaceae bacterium
CCCCGGGCCCGCGTAGAAGACCTTCCCGTTCGGGGCTTGGTATATCCACGGGTAAAGGGGCAGGAGGCGTTGCGCGCTGGACAGGTGTCGCCATGATGCGCCCGACGCCGACAAGACTTCGGGAAACAGATTATCGGAAAACGCTGGAGAGGCCGGATCCATGTACCCGGCCGTCGCGAGCATCGTGCCGTCCCCCAGAGCGGTGACGGTCGGGTACCAGCGCCCGTCCCGCATGTCGGGGCCCGCCGACCAACTGTTGTTCTGGTAATCGAAGAGGTGGGTTTGCTTACTGCCGTAGAATTCGTTGTTGCTACCTTTGGCGTGCCCCCCGACGACGAGCAGCTTGCCGTTGGGCATGAAGGCGTGGCCGGGGCAGTAGATCTCGTCGCGGGCGGAACCGTTCAGGGGGTTGGGAATATCTACGGAGGTGAAAGCGCCGCTGTTGGGGTCCCACACCGTCGGCTGCGGGTGGTCTTCTATCACGCCTCCGTGGTCGTGGTGGCCGTGCTGCCAAGCTAAGATCTTGCCGTTGGGGAGGACGCTCATGTGGACCGTGACAATCGGCCAAGTGATAGGTGCCGACCACTGTCCAGTTGACTGTGCTTTCACTGTGATGGAGTTGAAGCAACAAACGGTAAGCGTGAGTAAGGTTAGGAATCGCTTCCTTTGGGGGGTCATTGTTTTTCTCCTTGGGGCTGGCTCTATGTCTGTTCCGGTCAGCGTGCGGTTAAGAGGAAAGCTTAGCGCGTGATCTCGCGTAAGCTGGTCTTCCCGTGACTGGACTGTTATTCAATGCTGGCGAGAGTACGTCTCTCGTCAGTAGCGGTGTAGGTCTGACGGATGCGAGGCTCTTGCTCTCGAAGAACGAACACGTGAGATCAATGCGGATATACTCCTGCTGCCAAGTAATGTCAATACTGATCCAGCGTCTTATTCGCGGCGATTATCTGCCGCGCCTGCGGCGCTCGCGATACCTTGCGAACAAGGGACACGAATCATACCTAAATGGAAAGTGCGATGACGCCTCTCGCACGCCCGGCTCTTATTTCTTGGTTGCTTGCACGCGGAGGTCTTCGATGATTTGTCTGACCTGCGCGGCGTCTTTCGCGTTCGGCTCAAGGCGCAGGTAAGTCTCCAGCGCAGCGATGGCGCGGCCGTGGTCGCGGCGCTCGTTATAGATGGCGCCGAGATACCGATGCGCGATTTTTACCTCATCTCCTCCCAGCCGGACGGCTGTCAGCAGTTCCCCTTCCGCCTCTTCGTCGCGCCTCAACCCGATCAGCGCGCGGCCTCGGTAGAGGTGTGCGACGGCCGACGTTTCATTGCTCTCCACAGCTCGCCGCAACTCCGCTTCGGCTTCCGCAAATTTCTTCTGCTGGACCAGCAGGACTCCGTAATTAAAGTGCAGCACGAAGACATCCGGCGCGAGTTTGAGCGCCGAGCGAAAAGCATCGGCGGCCTTGTCGGGTTGGCCGAGCCTCATGTGCTGTAAGCCCAGTTCGTTGAGCGCGAGCGGAAATGAGGGGTGAATGGCGAGGGCCCTCTGCAAATGCTCGACGGCTTTTTTGTGATCGCCGATTTGCGCGGCGGCGAGCGCCTTGTCGTACAACTCGCGCGCGGGTTGCGGGATGCTCAGGAGCGCCGCGTTGACGACGGCCGGAGGGTTCGGCTGCGATTGCCTCCCCCGCAATTGAATCTGCACCGTGACGACTTGGCCCGGCTGGTCCCGCCGCGCCCGGGGCGCCGACTCGATGATGTCCACCGTCTCGGAAGCCGTCTCAAAATCTTTGCCCGTGTCGACGCTCAAGCGGTACGTCCCGCCGACCAGCCTCCGAAAAGTGAACGCACCGTTGTCGTCGGTCATCGTCGAAGACTCGCCACCGCGCACGCTGCTCAGCCGCACGCGGAGTCGTCTATCGAGATGCCGGCCGGAAGGCAAAAAGAGGCGGCCTTGAATCTCGTTGCGCCCGCCGAGGCCCGGATCGCCGGGGTCCGAACCGACCCCGCCGTTGGCCTGCGCGTAAGTTTCCAGAGCGAGAAGTGTGGTCCAAAGAAGCGCGCAGCCCAGAAAGAGGGTGCGCCTCTTGAGCATCTCAGCAGACAGGGCCGGGAGGGTAGGCATCATCACTTTTACTCCTCACTCGAAAGATACGGCGAGTCCGTTCGCTGATTGAAGCAGGTGCGGATGCCGGAAAATACTACTCGTCAGCGGTTGGGTCAAGAGATAGTCGCCACCCGCGACCCACGTGAACCGCCGCCCGTGCCGTTTGATTCGTTGAGACGCTGTGCCCACCCAGATTGCATCGCTTACAAAAAAAAGCGGGGAGTCCTTTTCAGGCTCCCCGCTTCAGGACTTTCAAAATTTTGAAAGTCAGAAGATGAACTTCGCCGCGAGCTGCACGTTGCGGCGTTCGAGGTTGCCGCTCGGGAAGACGCCGCGCTGCGCCGGGATGAAGCTCGCGTCAGAGCCGAAGCCGCTGATGTCGAGCGAGCCGGGCGCGATGAACAGGTTTGAGTGGTTGAAGACGTTGAAGGTCTCGAGGCGTAATTGCAGGCTGTACTTCTCGCTGAACCTGATCCGCTTGTAGAGACCCATGTCCATGTTCCAGAAGCCGGGGCCGCGGAAAGCGTTGCGCCTCGTCATCTCGGCCGGGAAGGGGCCGACCGATCCTGTCACCAGACCCGCGTCCGGGTTCGAGTAGTGAACCCCCGGGGGCAGTTGGAGGTAACTGAAGGAGTTGGCTCCGACCGACGCGGGGTTGCCGGAACCGTTGAAGTTAACTGTCCCGCCGCTCGGAATGTATCGGTGGCAGGCCCCGTCCCGGCCGGTCGTGCAGTCGAAGACGGTAAACGGGTTGCCGGTCCTCGCCGTGAAGATGCCGGTCAGCGAGAAGCCGCCGAGCAGGTTCCTGACAAGGCTGCTATCGACGCTGTTGAAGTACGGAATTTCGTAGTTGAAGCTGCTGACGAAGCGGTGCCGCGCGTCGAAATCCGCAAAGCCGTAGTCGAGTTGCGGATCGAACGGATCGAGCAGGCCGAGGTTGGCGTTGGCGAACGAGTCGCTGAACGTCGAACTGAGGTTGTCTTTCGCCGACGACAGAGTGTAGCGCGCCGTGAACTGCAAGCCGCGGTCGCGGAAGTTGTTGCTCTCGAGGCCAAACACCAACGCGTGATAATTCGAGTAGCCGTTGTTGGCGCGCGTGTTGATGTTGCTGTAATCACCGATGAGGCGCGTCGTCGAGACGCCGGTCGGCGTCTCCGTGTTACTGCCCAGGTAGACCGGGCCGGTGCCCCTGCGGTTGATGTTCTCCAGAGAGTAGAGAGAGCGGCCGGCGGAGCCTGAGTATTCGACCGACGCGACTGTGCCGCGGCCGAGTTCGCGCTCGAACGCGCCGCTCCAGAAATGCGCGTAGGCGTTACGGATGTCTTCCCGCACGTGACGGAGGCTGACGACCGGCAGTCGGATCGTCGTGCCGCTGCCGGCGAGCGGGCCGGCGTTGTTGCGCGAGATCGAGAGCGATGGCACTTCGACTCCGGCGTTAAGCGACACGACGGCGTAGCCCGGCGGGTTCTGGATCACGTTGAAGGTGACATTGCCGAAGTTGCGCTCATAGGAGACGCCATAACCGCCACGCAAGGAAGTCTTGCCGTCGCCCGTCACGTCCCACGCGAAGCCGACGCGTGGGGCGAAGTTGTTTTTATCAGGCCGCCAGAGTCCGCCGACGGGGCTATCCTCCGCAAGCTGCACGCTGCCGTTGCGGATGCGCTCTTGCAGCGTGCTGCCGGAGCCGAAGTAGAAGTTGGAATCGAGATCGCGGTTCTTATTGCGCTGCACGCCGTAATACTCGTAGCGCAAACCGAGGTTCAGCGTCACGTTCGGGCGCACGCGCCAAGAGTCGTTAAAGTAGGCCGCCCACTCGTTGTAGACGTTGCTGCGGCTGAAATTCGGCGGGCCGAGCGGCGTCGTCACAAAGTCTCCGGGGAACCCGCCCTGCGGATCGACCGCGCCCTGAAACTGCACGAGCTGTCCGAGGACGAGGTTGTTCAGAGCCTCTTCGGTGTTATTCCCAAGAGTCTGCACGGAGTTCAGGAAGGCCCCGAAGGTCCGGTTCTGCTGGATGTTAATGAACTGGCCGCCGAAGCGAAACTGATGGTTCCCTGCCTGATAGTTGAAGTCCTGATAAAGCTGGAGCTGGTTGATCGGTCCGCCGGCCGGAATCGCCTGACCGGGATTGAACGGCAGGTAGCCGGGGAACCCGATGTTCACGGGCGTATTCTCGTCGATGTTGACGGGCGTGTTGGGATTGATGTAAAGCGTCGGCCCCGGCGGCTGTTCGGCGAGGGGGTTGCCGGTGTTGACGCGGTTGAACGCAAACTTCGACGCGGATATGAGGTTCGGCGTGACCGTGCGCGTCAGCGAGACGAGGAAGTTCTGATTGTAGGCCGTCGTCCCGGTGTTGAAGCCCTGATACGGGCTGTTGGCCCCCGTACCCGGCAGCGTCAGGTTGTCCTGAAACGCGTAACGGCCGTAGACCTGCGTCCGGTCGTTCACGTTCCAGTCGATGCGCGTGACGGTGGACACGTCGTTCTGCGGGAAGCCGCCGCCCAAGTCGGTCGGCACCGAGAAGGCGACTTCCTGAAACGCGGGAGTGTTGGCCGGGACTCCGTTGATGCCGAGTTCGCCGGCGGTGCGGACTCTGCCGGTCGCCCTCGCGGCGAGCGTGTAAGCGCCGAAGAAGTCGCGCGTGGCCGGGGCCGAAAGGTTGATCAACTGTTGCGTCGGCACGAAGGCGAGCAGATCGCCCTGACTGCGGACGCGAGTCCACTCGGTGCTGTTGAAAAAGAACAGCTTGTCGCGAATGATGCGCCCGCCGGCCGAGTAGCCGAACTGGTTGCGCGTGAAGACGCCGCGCGGGACGTTGGTCGCGTTGTTGGCGAAGCCGTTCGAGGCGAGGCGCGAGAGGCGGTTGAAGGCGTAGGCCGTGCCGTTGAAGTCGTTGCTGCCGCCGCGCGTCGCCACGTTGACGATCCCGCCGGAAGCGCGGCCGTACTCGGCCGAGAAGTTCGAAGTGATGACGCGGAACTCCTGCACCGAATCGAGCGGAATGCTCTGGCCGATGGTCGCGGTGTAGGAGTTGTTGTTGTCTGCGCCGTCAAGCAAGATATTCGTGCTGGCGGCGCGCTGGCCGTTGAGGGAAGCGCCCGCGCCGCGGAAAGTTGAGGTACCGCCCGTGTCGTTCTGCGACGTGCTTGGGTCTTCAGTCGTCGCGTTGCCAGATAATTGGACGAGGTTGTAGGGGTTGCGCGTGATGGTGGGCAACTCGCGGATTTGCGTCCCCGACACCACGTTCGAGAGTTCTTGATTCTGCGTGTTGACTTCGACGCCTGTGTTTGCGACGACATTGATCGTCTCGCCGGTCAACTCCGTCACCGAGAGGGCGGTCTCGACCGTCAGTTTGCTTCCGACCGTCACTTGAACTCGCTGCGTCGATTTCGCGAAGTTGGCCGCTTGCACCGTGACTTCATAGAGTCCCGGTTGCAAGTTCGTTACGGTGTAGACGCCTTCCTCGTCGGTCGTCGTCGTGCGCTCGGCTCCGGTGTCAACCGACTTGATGGTTGTCGCCGCGCCAACCACGAGCGCGCCATTCTGGTCAGTGACTTTGCCGGTAATCTGGCCGGTCTCGGTTTGCGCCAGAGCGACGGAACTGAAGGCACACACTACGAGGCTGATGGTCATCAGCATCTGTTTTGTTCTGGACATAACATCTCCTCTAAACACTTTATGGATCGACACCCGACTGGGCGGGTCTGGCGTCTTGTTGTCTTACTTTTCGGGCGAAGCCTCGGCTCCGACACGTCACATGGAGACGCGTGTTGCCGACGAAGCTCGGCGGTTAATCCCGCTAGACCGTTTGCCGTCGGAAAATCCGGCGGTACGGCCTAGTCTTCAACTCCCGGATTGGCAACGGCCGTGCCGACATCCGACCAAACAAGTGAGACAGCTTATTTCCAAAGGTTTTGTGTGCAGAGGTGGGTGTGGTGAAGAAGCTGATCGGGAATTTCCGATGACATTTTGTTATTTTTTATCATTTGCCATCCAAGAAATATTATTACGCTCGCTTTCGTCAAGTGGTTCGTCTCCGCGGGTCGTGTCTCAGAATTTATGCTGCGGTGAAATGAAGGCTCGGACAAGCTATTCTTCAAAGTGTGAGCTACGAAGAAGTTACTTGTCCGAGCTGTGCCTCTCGACACGTCAAGAAGAATGGCACAACTGCCAATGCGAAACAAAAGCATCGCTGCTTGGATTGCCACCGGCAGTTCATCACCGCCTACACCTATCAAGGTTGCATTGAGTTTGTCCGTGACCTTGTCGTGCCGATGACAATGAACTCCAGTGGCATCCGTGACATCGCGCGCGTGCTCTCGATCAGCACGCAGACCGTGCTGAAAACTATTCGGGAGCGGGCCGCGCAGGTGGCTGAACCGCGCCTGCCGCCACGCATTAAAGACTTAGAGATTGATGAATTCTGGTCATTTATCAAGAAAAAGTCTGAGCAATGCTGGTGCTGGTACGGTCTCAACCGTGCGACCACGCGCATCGCCGCTTACGTTCTGGGGCGGCGCACCGATGCGTCGTGTCGCCAACTCAGCGGCAAACTCGCAGGGTGCGCGGTCACGCACTTTTATACCGACGACTGGCAATCGTATCGCAAGGTGCTGCCTGCCGCGCGGCACACGATCAGCAAAGCGGAGACGCTCAACATCGAGCGGCACAACTTAAATTTCAGAACGCACCTGAAGCGGTTGCACCGCCGCACCATCTGTTTCTCGAAGTCGGCACTGATGCACGCGGCGGTCATCAAGCTCTATGTCCAGCACGTGAATGCTTCCCAGCATAAATTGTGAGACACGACCGAATATCTGAGGAACTATGCGGCTATCGCCGCTTAATTCTGCCCGGACTATTGTTTTTGATTCTGCCTTTAATCTCAACATTCTTTTCTGCTATTACATCTTGCTCGTAAG
>JACCRA010000685.1 GCA_013813825.1 Pyrinomonadaceae bacterium
ACTGGCGACAGTTCGGCCAGCGTGCCGTAGATCGCGCCCGACGTGGCGCCCATCGCATAGTGGACGGCCGGGCCGGCGACCTTTTTTTCACGCTTCGTCAATTCGTGATCGAAGACGCCTTCTGAAATCGCCGTCGCGGCCTTGACCGTCGCATCGTCCCCGCCCGCGCCGCCTGCTGCCTGCGATTGCTTTTGTTTCCGCTGACCTTTGCGCCCGCCGCCGCCCCTGCCGCTCTGGCGTGAAGATTTCCGGGACTGCAACTGTTTGTCGCCCTCGGCCACATGGCTCCACAAAGTCTGAAACTGGTTCATCGTCCAAGACGCGACCAGCCCGGCGCAAAGGCCGGCCGCCAAACCCTTCCAGAGTTCTCCTTCGGGGCGTTCCCTTGTTCGTCCGACAGTTCGCATCTCTTCGCCTTCCGTTTTCGTCGCCCGCGACTTTCCACCAAGCAAGAAGCTCACCGCAGCCGCAGGCGGGAGTTCCACTAGCTGCCGCCGAAGTGTCTCCTGAGTTTTATCGTCAGCCAGCCGTGACGCTTCCGCCCGGACCCGCGCCGTGCAAATTCATCCGGCGGACTCAATGCCGGGTTCCCGGGTTGCAGCCCATTACATCGCTCTGATTTTCATGTATCGCTGGATGTCAGGGATACTGACGACCACCATGGCGGCCACAGCCAAGAGGGCCGCGCCTCCGACGAGAGACCAGACGCCCACCCCTCCGGATGATTTCCGCTCTCTTCTTCCTAAAGGTTGACGCCGCTCCAAAGATTGATTTTGTGTCATGACAAGTGATCTCCTTTTCTTTGATTCCTCGGAAACTTTAATCACGCTGCCGCTTGCCGCTGATTAAGAATCTCCAACACCAGCGACTCGATCATCCTGATCGCTTCATCCACGGCCGCCTGCACCGGCTCGCTCAATCCCAATTGCCCGTCTTCCGATTCGAGCGGCGACGGCTCGCACCCGACCAGTAGAATCCGCTTGAACTCACCGCCCATCGACTTGACCATGCCGAGCACCTTCAAAGGATTCATGCCGTGCGGCTCGACCATCACGCCCTCGCCGCCCACTTCGTTTAGTTCGCTTAAGTCCGGCTCGATGGTATAGAGCGTACCCGGCTCGCCGCCACCGCGCGGAGTGGCGTCAACAAAGATGGTCACTTCATAGCCGTCAAGCAGCGCATAGACGAGATCGAAGCCGCGGATACCAAAGTCAACGACGCGCACCTCGTCCGGCAACTGCCGCACGATGAGGCGCCTTGCCACCTCGGAGCCGAAGGCGTCATCGCCGAGAAAGATGTTGCCGATGCCCGCGATGAGAATGTGCGGTCGCGTCATAGACTGTTCTGGCCGTCCTCGTCCGCGTCGTCGTTATCAAGCGCCAGCGGCTCAACCTCTTCGGGCGAAAAAAAGAAGCGGTGGCCGGGCTGCCGCAGCATTCCGAGGTCGCGCCCCGGATCGTCTTCGAGAACGACCGCGAGATGAACTTTGTCTTCGTAATCCTGTTCGAGGGCTTCGACGATGGCGATCTGTCCGGCGAGTGCGAGGTCGAAGATGTCGCCGCCCGCGCGCGGGCGCAGACGCACCCGGTCGCCCACTCTGACGGCGACGCCGGAGACTTGGGCGCTCTCCAACGTCATTCGCTCTTCAAGCAGTTGCCACTCCCATTCATTCATCGCTCACCTGCGGAAGCCAAAAGTAAAAAAGCCAAAGGTGAAAGTCAGGCGGAAGCCATCGTTTATCAAAATTGCTTGGTCCTCACTTTTGCTTTTTTACTTTTACCTTTTGCCTTTCATCGCGCCGTGCATCTTCATCAATTGCTCGGCGGGCATCGTCTCAGTTCTTTCAAGTATCCGCCGGGCGCGCTCATCGACGCCGCGCATCTCGCGCTTTTCTTCATCCGTCAACGTCATGATCCGCAGCGTGAGAATCTCGTCGATCTCCGTTCCGTCGAAGAGTTCGCCGGCGCTCTCAGGCGCGATTTGCGGATAGTCGTAAAGGATGATCGGCGAGGAGAGCAGACAATCGTGCGTTCCTTCCTCGCCGACTAAGACCGGCCACGTCCCCACGTTTTGACACTTGGCGGCGGCCTCGCGAAACTCCGCCGGCGGATCAAGCAACGAAATAAACTCGCCGTCACCACCAACACTGAGAATGGTATGAGTCGAGACCAACGAACGCAGCAACGATTCGTCGCGGCTCTGTCCGTTCACATCCGCAAACGGCGTGAGATTCAAAATCCGCACAGTGATCTGATGTAACTGTTCCCCAGCGCGTTCGGCGGCAACTTCAATCGCGCCTTCGATGAGTTGCTGTTGACGGACGATGACTCCTATTAGTTGCCTGTCTGAGTCGCGTAAAGGTTCAAGCTCCCGCCGCGCCGGGAAGCTAAACGCCTGCCGTCGCGGTTGTGCGCCGAGTTCGCTTAAGTCAATCACCGGGATGTTGATCTCGCGCTCGCTGGCTTCCTGCCACGTATGGAAAATTTGGTCGCCGATCTCAAGAGACGCGACTGCTTGAAAATGAGCGTCAGAGACGGCAGCCAGAGCCTCGTCATCGCCGCTGCCATCCGCCATCCGCCATCCGCCATCCGCTATTGGTCCCCTCACCTCGCGCGCCAGCAGGTGCAGGAAGCGCACCTTGACATCGAGCACGGCGCTCTCGCCTTCGCTTCGCACGAGGCATTCGGTCTGCAT
>JACCRA010000697.1 GCA_013813825.1 Pyrinomonadaceae bacterium
GCAACCTGCTGATGAGCGGCAGCGGCTTCTTTGTCCGCCCCGGTCAGGTCGTGACCAATTATCACGTGATCGACGGCGCGCGGCGCGTCGAGATCAAAACGCTCGACGGCAAAGGTCGCATCTATCCAGTTGAGGGGGCGTTCGACCTCGACGAGGAAGGCGACCTCGCGCTTTTGAGCGTCTCGCGCGCCAATGAGCGTCCGCGCCCGCAACTTCAGAACTATTGATTCCAAAACATCGAGTTCTCGATCAACTTCGTTAATTCAATGCCATTGCGGCGCGGGGTTATTCAGTTTTCAGCTCTACAACGAGAATTTCACCGTGCCACGCTTCTGTATTGGCTAAGTCGTTGATCTCTGGTGGAGGAGTAGCGCGAAAACCGTTTCATCCATGAGATTCTTTGTGCCATCGACGAAAACTGAATAACCCTGCGATACACATCTGTATTGTTCCTTTCCACCTGCCGCTCCGCTCACATTTGATCTACTCGCTAAATCACGAAAAACGTCGGTTTGCTTGTGGCGGCACGGTGCTTGCTCAGATATGTTTGCACTTGACTGTTTTGAATTCAAACTCTCCCCCTTATACCTTCGTAAACCCAAACCAACAGGAGGAGAATTAGACTATGAGTAAACGATTTCTCGGACTCGCGGGGAGTCTTGCCTTGACGTTGGCGACCGCCGGCACGGCGCTCGCGCAAGACACCAAGCCACCCACTACTGTCCAAGACACCAAGCCGACCACTACTGTCACAACGCAAACCACCAAAACCGTTCAACACCCGGACGGCAGCTATTCTGTCATTCAGTACCCGGCAGACAAAGAAGTGATCGTCGATTTGACACCCGGCGCGACCTTGACGGGCGCGAAGGGCGCGGCCCGCGTCATGCGGAGCGGCGACGCGACGACGATCAACCTCGATCTGACGGGATTGCCGAGCGACACGGCGGCTCTGAATGTTTACGCCGTCGATTCGACGAACAAGGTCACGCTGCTCGGTCCCGTCACGGTGGCGAGCGGCGGCGCGAAACAAACTTTCACGACGCCTTTGGACAGGTTCATGATCGTGCTGTCGCCCGAAGCTAACTTAACGACGGTGGCGGAGAGTACGCCGGTTCTGTTCCGCAGCGCCGTGCCGCAAGGCTTCGCGGTCGTGCCGCATTCGAGCAGCGGCGAGCGGGATGGCGCGGCGGTCGGCGAGCGCGTCGCGGCGACGACGACGACGGGAGCGACATCTGCTTACAATGTCCCGCTGCTCGGCATTCCCGGCTTCCGTCGCGGAACCGACACCGAGTTGAAGATCAACTTCGCCGGCGAGATGACCGGCACGCGCGCCAATGTTTCGTTGGAACCGCGCAAGGACGGGCCGACGACGATCAAGATGCGCTTCCACGAATTGAAAAACGCGCCGGGGGGCAAGCGCTACGTGCTGTGGGCCGTGGGCCCCGACAACCAGTACACCCGGCTCGGTCAGGTGATTAACACCGGACAGCGCAACGAAGCGCAGATTCAGACCGAGACGGCGCTGACCGACTTCGGCCTCTTCATCACGGCGGAAGAAGCTGACGCTCCGACGCCGGCTGGCGCAATTGTCGGCACGATTGTTAAGTAACGCTGTCGAGTGCTGCTTGCGCGAGCCGCTCGCTCTATTTAAAAGGAGCGACGGACAAACGGTGAAAAGGGCTGCCTTCAATGGATGAAGGCAGCCCTTTTCGTCTGTCCTCTCCGCCGCGCGTCACGCCTGAGCGCCGCGCGGAATTTTTGTTTGCTACGTTTGCGCGTCTGTGGCTATAATTCTTCGTGCCGGTCCTCCGGCATGTCCGTCATCCCCGACATCCGCAGGGACATCAGCTTTCAACGGATCGCACCGGGAGTAACGCTGCCGCCGGAGACGCGCGCCAGCTTCTCGCTTCAACCTCGGCTAAAATCCTATCTTGAGTTTCACTGCTGGGCCGTGTTGCCCAGCCCGCCCGCGTAGTCCCAACCGTTCAGCCATGCGGAAAATTTTCACCCCCCTTTTCACCGTGCTCTGCTTGCAACTCGTGCTTGCCGTTGCCGCCGCGCGCGGACAAGAAGACGCGAACTCGCTGCCCGCACTGATCCGCCGCGTTAAGCCGGCGGTCGTCGCCGTCATCACTTACGACGCGAAGGGCAACCTGCTGATGAGCGGCAGCGGCTTTTTCGTCCGCCCCGGTCAGGTCGTGACCAATTATCACGTGATCGACGGCGCGCGGCGCGTCGAGATCAAAACGCTCGACGGCAAAGGTCGCATCTATCCGGTTGATGGGGCGTTCGACATCGACGAGGAGGGCGACCTCGCGCTTTTGAGCGTCTCGCGCGCGAATGAGCGTCCGCGCCCGCAACTCGATCTTGCGGCCAGCGTGCCGGAAGAGGGCGAGCGCGTTTTCGTTATCGGCAACCCGTTGAAGCTCGAAGGCTCAGTCTCGGACGGGATCATCTCGGCGGTGCGCGAAGTGCCGAACCTCGGACAGATCATTCAGACCACCGCGCCCATCTCACATGGCAACAGCGGCAGCCCCGTCTTTAACATGCGGGGCCAAGTCGTCGGCGTGATTACGATCAAAGTGACCAACGGTCAGAACATCAACCTCGCCATCGCCGCCGCGCGCGTCCTCACGCTCCACACCGACAAGCTGACAGCCTTCGACGACTTGGCCGGCCGCAACAACCGGACCACCTTTCAGCAAAGCGCCGAGGGCGCGGCCGAATGGTCTTACCGCAACGGTTTGAACTCGCTCTGGCTCGGCAACTACGACAGCGCGCTTAACTATTTCGAGAACGCGGTCAACAAAAACCCCGGCCGCGTCGAGGCGTGGATTCAGGTGGGCTATTGCAAAGTGAAACAGGGCAAGGCGCGCGAGGCGATCAGGGCTTACCAGCAGGCGTTGCGGCTACGTCCCAACTCGGCTGAAACACACAACAAACTCGGCGACGCTTATTACTTCGCCAGCAACTTCGCGGAAGCCCTCGCCGCTTACCGGCAGGCCGCGAATCTGCGCCCCGATTTGCCGGAGGCTTTCTACAACCTCGGCATGACCTACCTCGAACTCGGCGACCGCCACTCCGCCCTCGCCCAGAGCCGGGCGCTGGAGCGGCTTGATCCCGGCCTGTACCACAAACTGCTGCGCGAGATCGAACGGTAGCGAGCAACACTTCGGCCCCGTCATCTCAAATTAAAATTTGCGAAGAGAGAGATGACGCGATAGTAATTGCCAATCGGAAATGTGAGTCTCGGACTGTCAGCCGACATTGAAGGAGAAAATCGATGAGCGCGGAAGTTGAGATTTGGCAGGTCATCTGCGGCGACGACGTTTATCAGGCCGCCCTGCCGGAACTTATGGAGTGGATAGTCGAAGGATTGGCCTTGCCGGGTGATCCGGTGCGGAAAGGCAATCTGAACTGGCTCGAAGCGAATCGCGTGCCCGCCCTGCGCGCTGCCTTCGCGAACTTGAAGAATGTCAGCGCCGCCGCACCATCACCACAAGAGGCGGCCGGCTGAGTAAATGCGGTTACGTTGACAAGGCAGGCGGCGGAGATTCCTCCCCGACACTCTTCAGTTGTCTAGCGGGCGGGAAGACGACGCGCTGGTAAATTTCCGCCAGCGTTAACTCACACCCGATTGAAGTGAGCGTGATCTTCCCCTCCCGCTCGCTGACCGCGCGCAAGGCCCATTCGCCGTTCGGCTGTCGCACGAACTGTTCCACGCGCATTTTGTCCTGCGCCACCAAGACATAATCCGAGAGACTGTCAAGCGCGCGATAGTCGAAGAATTTGTCGCCGCGATCACGCGCTTCCGTGGACTTCGAGAGGATTTCAAAAGCGACGGTCGGGTTTAGTAGCGTGTCAACTTCCGCATCTTCAAAGCGCGGCTCGCTACAAACGACGACCACATTCGGGTAGTAATAACTCTTCGGTGTGACGCGCACGCGCATGTCGCTCGAATAAGTTTCACAAGGCTTGTTATCCAATTGATTGCCGAGCCGGCGCGCGATGTTGCCGGTGATCAGATTGTGCGCCCGGCTGGCCCCGGACATGGCGATGATCTCGCCGGCAGCGTACTCGTGCTTCGTTTCCGCCGCCCGCTCGAAGGCGAGATACTCGGCGACTGTAAAGTAATCCTGCTTTAACGTCCGGCTCATTTCGGCCACCTCCTGAACGTCAGCGATTATAGCAGCGGCCGTGCATGACGAAAGGAGAAGGGCAAAAGGTGAAAATAAAAACCGCGTGTCTTCACTTTCGCTTTTCGCCCTTCTCCTTTTATTCGCTCGTTCGCACCGTGAAAATGTTTTTATCGACTTTTGACGAGTTTGGGCCGACGACGACGAAGCGGATGTTCCGCATGTACTTTTGCGCGACGCGGCGAATGTCTTCGGGAGTGACGGCGCGCAGGCGTGCGATGAAATCGAGCGAGTTGCGCCAACCGCCGCCGAGCAATTCGTAGGTCGCTAGTTCATCGACCTGCGCGGTGTTGGTCTCCTGCGCCATGTAATACTTCGTCAGGTAGCCGGAGACTTCCGAAGTCAGGTCACGGCGGTCGGGCAGTTCGCGTTGCAGGCGCGCGATCTCGTAGAGCATGACGCTGACGGCTTGGTTGGCGTCAGTCGTGGTGACGTAGATGCCGCCAATGTTCGCGCCCTGATCGCGGAGAAACGCGCTCGGCGCGTAAGAGAGATTGCGCTTGAAGCGGACTTCGACGAGCACGCGCTCGTTTAAGATCGAAGAGGCGACGCGCATTGGATAAATGTCTTCCGAAGTGAGCGGCGGCGCGGCAAAGACGCCTTGAATATAATTAGTCGGCAAGGCGCGCTCGGTGAAATCGACCGACGCGGTGGCAAAGGCCAGCGGCGGCAAAGACGTTTCGCGGTAGTCGCCGCGCGGCAGTTTGCCAAACGTCTCGGCGATGCGCCCCTTGAGCATGTTCGCGTCCAAGTCGCCGACCACGACGAGCATCAAGCGCGAAGTCTGCATCACCTGCCGGTGATAACGCTTGAGATCCTCAACGGTCAGACGGCCGAGCGTTTCGATGGTGCCTTCCGGATCGTTCAAGTACGGGTGGCCGGCGTAGGCGGCGCGGGATTGCAAAACTTGCAGGTAAGAATCGGGCGAGTCCTCGATGTCGCGGCGCGAGATGATCAGGCGTCCGCGCACGCGCTCGACATCTTCGGGCGCGAAGAGCGGGCGCAGGGCAACGTCGGTGAAGATTTCCCACGAGCGGTCGAAGTTGGCGCGGGTCGTGCTCAGTCTCAACTCGGAGTAATCGTAATCAGCGTTTGAGCCAATGCCAGTCCCCATCCGCGCTACTTCCTGCCGTAGTTTCTCGCGCGGAAAGTTGACGCTCCCCTCGGTCGCCGCGTCCCACATCAGAGCTTCGACGCCGGCATTGCCGGCATCCACGTTGCGGACGCCACCGCGCGTGAAGAGTCCGGCCGCGACGGTCAGACTACCCTCGCGCCGCTTAACCAAAACCTTCAGCCCGTTGATTTCAAACTCTGTTACCAGCGCCGCTGCCTGCGCCGCCTCGCGCGCCCGCGCCGCGTCGAACGCGGACGGCGACGTCGGTGTCCCCGGCACCACCGCCGCTCCGTGCTTCGCTTCCGTCCCCGGCATGACAGCGCCCGCGTCCTTCGTCTGCGCGTCCGTTGTGGAAGCGAGCAGTAAGCAGCAAGCAATAAGCAGTAAGCAGTAAGAGATGAAGCCGTGACGTTTGTCGCTACTCACTCTTTTAATAATCAGCATAAGTTTATCTCGGTTGGTCACTTTTACTTTCCGCCTTTCCTTCAACTCACTGCTTACTGCTCGCTGCCCCGCCGGTTGTCTCGCCCGTTAAGTCCTGCGGTGTCAGTTGCGCCTGCTGTTGCGTGGCCTCCGAGAGCAGCGCGAGGCCGACATGCGGCTGGCCTTGAATGTAGGTGGAGACGTAGCGGTTGATGTCGGCGCGCGACGTGCGGCGCAGATTCTGGAGATAGCCGCGAAAGTATTCGAGGCCGGTCGAAGACCACCAGAAGCCGATGGTGTGAGTGTAGTCGCTCAGTTTTTCGCGTTCGTAGAGGTCTTGGGCTTCGAGCAAGCCTTTGGCGTTTTCGAGTTGCTCGTCGGTGAAATAGTCCGGGTCGTTGAAGCGCGCGACTTCGGCGTAGATCGCCTTGAGTGCGGCCTTCGCTTTCTCCGGCGTCGTCTGCGCGAAGATGCGGATGGGTCCGACGTTGCGCTGCGTGTAATAGTTGAAATCGACGCCGGTGACGAGCCCCGTATCGACAAGCGCGCGCTTAAAGCGCGAGTCAGGTTGCAGGAGGATGAATGAGAACACGTCGGCGGCGTAAGTCGCCGGGTTATCCTTGCCAATAGACGGGCCGTGCCAACCGATTTCGAGAATGATGTTATTGATCGGCTGCTTGACGAGCACGCCCTCGCTTTTCGGAAGCGGCGGATGCTCGACAATCGGGTATTTCACGAATGGGTCTTCGGCGCGCGGCCAGTCGCCGAGAAATTCCTGCGCCAGCTTGAAAATCGTTTCGGGTTCGGCGTCGCCGGTGACGATCAGCGCCGAGTTGTTCGGCACGTAGTACCGTTTCTGGATCAGCCGCATCGTGTCGGTCGTCGCGGCCTTGACCGTCGCGCGGTTGCCGCCCGGCTTCTTGCGGCTCGGATATTTATAGAAGAGGCGGTCGGTCATTTCTTCATTCAGGTAGTGCCCCGGCTCAGCCTCGTGCCGATCCATTTCGGCCAAGACCGCCTGCCGTTCCTGCTCGAACTGCCGTTCGTCGAAGAGCGGGTAGCGCACCGCGTCGCGCATGAAATTCATCGTCACGCGCAAGTTCGGGCTGGTCGTGTGGAAGTAATAGTTGACGATCTCTTCGCGCGTCGAGGCATTCCACAGAATACCGAGTTGATCGAAGACCTTGATGTATTCCGCGCCTTCGAGCACCGCCCGGTTGGCTTTGAAAAACATGTGTTCGTAGAGGTGCGAGAGGCCGTTCAACTCCGGCGGCTCGGTGTACGAGCCATTCTTCACGGCCAACTCTAAATTGATGAGCGGGATCGAGTGGTCTTCCAAAACGATCACTTCCAATCCGTTCGCCAGCGTCCGGCTGACAAGCGGCGTCTGCTGCGCTGGCGCGGCGGCCACGGCCCGCGATTGTTGCGGCGCGGGAGCAGCGGCACGTTGTTGCGTCAGCGCGGCGGCATGAGCGATTGGCAGTTGCAGCGACGCGCTGAAGAGCGTCAGGACGAGGGCGCAAAAAAAACGGCGACGCGGCGATAGTTTGTGCTTCATAAAAATTCTGGCTGATTGTTTGACGGCGGAATCGCCCGAAGGACTGCCACAGAGGAAAAGCTGAGACATTGATCGGCGCTGGATTCGCTCACCTTAGAGGCCGATCATAACACGCCGCGTTGCTTGAGCCACTGACCTCACAGGCAAGTAACAAAGGAGCTGCGGAAAACGCGAAGGCACACGGAATTAAAACATAAAGCCTTTATCCGCATGTCTCTGCGTTCGTCCGCGGCTAATCTTCATCGGGCGTGTTTATTTCGCGTCCATCAACCGGATGGCCTGCTCGACTACCGGCAAAGCGCGGCCGACGGCGGCCGCGTCGATCTGCTCCGGCGTGTCGTTCGGCGTGTGGATGAGCGACATCACGCGCGGCACTTGATCGGGCTTCTCGCCTTTGAACATTTTGAGGATATGCGGAATCTCTGTCTGTCCGATGAGACTGAAGGAGAGAGTCTCAATTTTGGTTTTGAGGAAACTGAGGTGATCGCTCGGCGGGTAGTTTGGCCCCAACTCTAGCGGGAACTTGGCGGAGGTTGCGGCTTGCCTGACGGCCGCCGCAGCCGGGGTATCCGGGGTGGGCGACATGACCCACAGCATGTCGCCGTAGCCGAAGACATCGAAGTTGATAAAGACGTGCGGCAAATTCTTTTCGCTGGCGGCGGCGATGAACGCCTGCGAGCCGCGCAGACCAACCTCTTCGAGATCGAAGAACGCAGCCGTGACGCTCGTGTGTGGCAACGGCTTCGCCTGCAAAGCGGCCAACAGTTCGAGCACCGCCGCCGAGCCGGAAGCGTTATCAATCGCGCCTTGCCCTTCCGGCACGCGGTCGTAGTGCGCGCCGAGCATCAAGCGTCGCCCGCCGCCCGCTGCCGCTGCCGGTAATTCGGCAATGACGTTTGCGCCGCGCCGTCCGTTGAAGGCGAACGGCTCGACGCAATACCGCAGCCCCATTTCATCAAGCCGCCTCGTGATCGCCGTGCGCCGCGCCGCGCTATCGCTGCTGGCGGCGGCAATCGCCAGCACCTGATTCTTGAAACGCTCGCCCGCATTCTGTGATGCCGACGGCCGCGCTGGCAGCGTGAGACACGTCAATAGCAACGCCAGAGCGGCCAAAGAAAGTTTCCGCATTCAGTGCTCCTTAAATTTATGTGACGAGTAACGCGGCATCGTCGCCGCTACCAAATCCGCAAATCAATCATCCACGCGCAACACACGACAGGTCACGAAACAGAGCGCCCGCCTCAGGCTTCTATTTCATAACCTATCGTGCGGCGGTGTAAAGCGATTGCTCGCGGTGATGAAGAATGACCTTACGATTTAACGTGCGGCAGATCGGCCAGAGCGCGCTCGCGCAGGGCTGTGCGGTAAGGCTTGGCGCGGTCGCCGGCGGCGTTGGATGACCAGCGGACGCGCACCGCCCGGGCTTCGCGGCCGTCTAAGCCGACGCGCACGCCGTAGCTCTGGCGCGCGGCCGGGACGTAGAGGACGAGACGGCGCGTGAAGGGATCGTCGCGGGCGCCCGCGCCGGTGCAGAGAATTTCCTCGTAGCCGTCGCGGTCGGCGTCGAGCGTCTCAAGCGTCCAGACCGCCCCGCTGAAACCTTCCTTGTCGAGCGGCGCGTGTCCGGCGACGCGGTAGCCGCCGGCGACCATCCCGCGCGGCTCAAGAATGACGAGGCGCGACGCGCCTTCGTGGCGGCGATTCTCAATGGCGATGATCACGGGGCCGCGCGGCGTCCGCACGTGGCGCGCGTCGGCGATCACACCTTGAGTGCCGGCAGAGGCGGCGATGTGGCGCGCGGCTTCGGGCGAGAGCGCCGGCCACGCGGTTTTCACGTCGGGGCGTGCGGCGGCAAAGCCCGCCGCTGCCGCTGTCATCACACCGCCGGCTTGGGCGCTCGTGGTCGGGCCGAGACGCGACCACGCCAAGAGTAGCGCGCCGCTGCACGCGACCATCACGGCGGCGAAGACGATGAAGCGCGAGGCCGGCAACCGTCGCGCGTCGAGCGTCGCGAGAGTCGAGGCGAAGGGGAGCAGTTCGCCGGGCACGTTGGTGCCGGGGACGGCAACATCTGCCGCAGCGGCGTCCGGCGGCCGAGTCGCCGCTACGGCGGCGAGACTCTGCTCCAACAGCAGTCGGGCGTCGCCTGCCGTCTTCGGACGCTCTTGCGGATTTTTGGCGAGCAGCGCGTGGGTGGCAAGTGCAAGGCGGCGCGGCACATCCGTGCGCCGCGATTGGAGTGGGGGCGGCGGCGCGGTCGCTTGCCGGACGAGCACAGCCGACTGCATTTGCTCCATGAACGGCGGCGCGCCCGCGAGCATTTCGTAGAGCAGGATGCCGACGCTGTAGAGATCGCTGGCCGGCCCCACGGTTTGGCCGAGGCATTGTTCGGGAGACATGTAGCGCGGCGTACCGATGATCAAACCTGCTTCAGTGGTCGCGTGCGTCCGCGTGATGTCGGTCGAGTTGCCGGCCAGCACTTTCGCGATGCCGAAGTCGAGCACCGAAACGCCGCGACTGTTGATCATGATGTTCGACGGCTTCAGATCGCGGTGGACGATGCCGAGGGCGTGCGCTTCGGAGAGCACTTCGCAAATCTCGCAGGCAATGCGGACGGCGCGCTCGGGAGCGAAGCGACCGTCGCGCGCGAGTGTGTCGGCGAGCGTCTGGCCTTCGACGTATTCCATCACGATGAACGGCCGCCCGTCGGGCAAACGCCCGGCGTCGTAGATCATCGCGGCGCGCGAATGTCGGAGCTTCGCCATCGTCCGCGCCTCGCGCATAAAGCGGTCGGCCACTTCAGGGTCGGCGGCAAATTCCGGCTTGAGAACTTTGATGGCGACGGGGCGTTCCAGCCCGAGGTGTATGGCGCGATAGACGGCGCCCATGCCGCCCCGCCCCAGTTCACCTTCGAGGCGAAAGCGATTGGCGATCAGTTGGGGGATTTCCATGCTCAACCCTCTTTCACTAACAAGGGTCTCACAGTTCAGGCCGTGCACTTTCGCGGACGCGAGGAAAATCCTGCCGGTCGAGTTGCGAGAACGTGATTCAGTTGATCCTTTTACCAGACGACGGGAGAGCGGGCGCGTCCGGCGGCAGCGAACTGCCGGACGGCCGGAGTTTAGCACCGCCCAAAATAAAAAGCGACATCCACGCCGCCGCCGTGTCTATATACTCTCGGAAAAAACTTTATCCACGAATTCACACGAAATGACACGAAGCCGACTTAACGAAGCCCGCAGATGTTTCGCGTGAGTTTTTGGTGTTGTTTCGTGTGAATTCGTGGATCAGGTTTTTCCGGCTTGATGGACGTATGAGGATTAGGCATCAATTCGCGAACGTGCGGTGGGCAACGCTCTTGATTTTTCGTCGGTCGCCCCACGCCAGTGGAAAAGCCGTTGACATCGCCTCGGTCATTCGCCTATCTTGCGTGCGTTCAATGCGTGAACAATACGAAGCCGGCGGGGTGGTCGCTCATCCGGTTGGTAGCAATCATCAATTCTCACTCTTCGGTTCGCACGCACCTTACAGCTTGAGCGTCCGTCCACAACACCCGTGAAGCTGCTCATTCCCTTTGTCTAAAGCGCCAACGCTCCCGACTGCCGGACGCCGACAACCGCCCGATCGCCGCCACTACCACGACGGCCGGCGGCCGGACGGCAGACAACAACTTCATCCCTCGCGCTTGACTCTCTTCTTGTCACTCTTAAGGAGTCACCATGCCAACGAAACTGATCCTCCCCGGCCACGGCGTCGAAGCGCCGGCCATTTACGATCCCTCTCTGCAACAGTTCCTGAAAGTCAGAGTCAAACGCGCGCAGGTGTTGGACCCCACGGGACGCGGCGGGGCGACGGCCGCCGCAGCCGTACCCGTCGAGCAAACGTTTGAGGACGCCGCAGAGGACGACATCGTTGAGCGCGAATGGACCAATGGCGTTAAGCAATGGGTTTCAGTCGCGCAACTCCGGCAAGACCTCGGACAAGCGGGCACAACGCGCGGCGGCGGTT
>JACCRA010000411.1 GCA_013813825.1 Pyrinomonadaceae bacterium
GACAAGTGCCGAGTGATGAGTGATGAGTGATGAGTCAAGCATTTGTCTTTAACTCAGTACCAGCACTCAGCACTGTTTTCAGTCGCTGGCGACTTGCAGGCGGGCGCGGCCTTGCGCGGTCGGAAGCGTGATACGGAAGGTGGTGCCTTGTCCGGGCTGGCTGGTGACGGAGATGTGGCCGGCATGTTCCTGCACGATGCCGTAGCTGACGGCGAGGCCGAGGCCGGTGCCGCGCCCGACGCCTTTGGTGGTGAAGAACGGATCGTAGATGCGCGCGACGTTTTCGGGCGCGATGCCGATGCCGGTATCCGTCACTTGAATGATCACGGAATCGTCCGCGTCGTTCACCGAGGTCGAGAGCGTGATGCGCCCGCCATCGACGATAGCGTCGCGGGCGTTGAGAATTAAATTAGTAAAGACCTGTTGCAGCTTGCCGCTGTTGGCGAAGACTTTCGGCAAGGCGGGCGTGTAGTCACGCACGATCTCGATCTGGCTGTGGCGCAGTTGCGGCTCTAAGAGTTGGAGCGTCAGGTCGAGAACGGAGTTGACGTTTAGTTCGTTGAAGTCCGTCAGGTTGCCGGTGCGCGAAAAGTTGAGCAGGTTGTTGACGATGCCGGTGGCGCGCTCGGTCTGGCGGTGAATTTTTTGCAGCAGTGTGTGTTTCGGATCGCCGTCGGCGAGCATCCCCAAGAGCATCTGCGTGTAGCTCGACACGCCGGTCAGCGGCGTGTTGATCTCGTGCGCGACGCCGGCCGCCAAGAGGCCAATGGACGAGAGCTTCTCGCGCTGCTGCAACTGTTCTTCGAGGCGCACGCGCGCGGTGACATCTTCCAGCACGACCAGCGCGCCGGCCTGCGCTGTGTGTTCGGCGCTCCTTAATGGCGCCAGCGCGATGTTGAGGATCAACGAGCGGCCGGCGCGCGTCGCCGTGTGCAGCTTATAAATGTTACGCAGTTCCGTCAGTTGCCACCCGGCAGCGCCCAGCACTTGCTGGAGCGTCTCGGCGAAGTCTTCGGCGAAGAGTTCTTCGACGCGCCGGTTGATGATGCTGCCGCGCGTGACGCCCATCAACTGTTCGAGCGAAGAGTTGCAGCCCGTTACGCGCCCGGCAGGATCGACGGCCAGCAAACCGACGTTGATCGATTCGATAATCGACTCGTTGAACTCCTTCAACATCTCCAATTCGGCGGCGCGCGTCCGCTGCTCTTGATACAGCAGGCTGTTCTCAATCGCGACCGCGACGTAGCCGGAGACGGTGCGGAGAATTTGTAAATCTTCGGAGGAGAGCAACGCGCCGCCGGTCGAGCGCCCTAGACCGATCACCGCGACCATCCGCCCACGCACCACGCAGGGCACGTAGTAGTGCAATGCGCGGCGGACGAAGCCGCTCGTTTCCAAAGCTAAGTCGAGATCGTCGGCGCGGACGATGCCCTGCTCGGCCGAACGCGAGCGAATCATCTCCCGGAAGTCGGCCGGCACGATCAATTCGCCCGACAAGCCTGCCGCGCGCGCCACCCGGTAGCCGGAAGCCGCCCGCGCGTCTTCGATGAAGATCGCGACGCGCTCAACATCGAGGACTTGCTGCAAGCGACTAACCAGCGCGTCGAGCAGCGGATCGAGCGCCGTGTTGGCCGAGAGCGTGCGGCCGAAATCCAACAGGCCGTTTCGCAGATCGTAGCGTTCGCCATAGAACAGGCGGTCGATGCGTTCCTGCAAGAAATTTTTGAGCGGCGCGGCGCTCATCACAATCGCGGCCATCGCCACCACTGCGACGATCACGCGCAACGTATCGAAGCCCGGCGTCAAGCCGCCGCCACCACCATCTGCCGCCGAGAACGAGTAGAGACCCGCGCCGTAGAGCACGACGCCGAAGACGACGGCGCCGATCAGCAGCGCCACGGTCAGCGTGGTCAGCGCATAGACGGCCGCCCGCCGCACGACGATGTCCACGTCCATCAGGCGGTAGCGCACCACTGAGTTGCCGAACGTCAGCGGGATCAAGATGAGCAGCAAGAGCGAAGCGTTACTGAGCCAGCGATCCAGCGTCGCGCCGGTCGCGTCAGTCGCCGCGCTGCTATCGCCGAACAGATAGCCGACGCCGTAGAGCAGCGAGAACGGCATGATCGCCAGCACCGATCCCCAGACCACCCACTTCAACTGTTGCCTGACAATCGCCACCGGCGAGGTCCACAAACGCCAAATCAACACGCCCGCGCCCGTTAACAGTGCGGCGGACAGGTGCGCGAAGTCGGCGCGGTAGAGCGCCGCGAGGAACCCTTCGGAGAAATCGGGACGCAGGCCCGTCAACAGTTCGATCTCGCGCGCGTAATAGACGAGCGCGCTCAAGCCGACCAGCAGCGCGGCGGGCGCGTAGAGCAGCGCGGCCGGCCAGCGGCGTTTCTCAAATAGGCGACGCCGCGCCGGATAAATCGCGCAGAAGTGAAGAAAGAGCGGCGCGAACAAAATCAGCGCCGCGTCGTCGAGGAAAGCGATGGACTGATCTAAATCTTCGTAAGAGCCGACGGGCTTGTAGAAATGAAAGACAAAGGCCGCGAGACAGAGGACGGCGAAATGGCGCACAAACGGCGCGCGGTCGCCCTGCTTGAACAGCACGAAGAAGCCGACGAGCAGATAGACGATGCCGATGAAGTTGATGTAATAGTCGCGCTTCGTGCGCGTCGGCAGGCGCGTCAAATTGTCGAGATAGACGTGATAATAGCGCGGCTCCGCAGCTCCCGAAGGGCGCTCGATCAGGTAGCGGATGTGACCGCCCTGCTTCATCGCCTCTTCCAGGTAAATCTGCACGTCGGCAATCGAGACGATTGGTTCTTCGTGAACTTCGTCGAGGCTGATGGCGATCAGCTTGTCGCCGGGCAGCACGCCGAAGAGGCCGGCGCGGCTGGCCGCCGTATTGGGCGCGACTGAGCGCGCCTCGATCCGGTTGCCTTCGGAATTTTGCGCCCACTCGACACCATCGGTCGGCGGTGGCACGTAGGTCTGGCGCTGTGCGAAGTTGAGCGCGCCCGCCGCAACGAACACCGCCGCCGCGATCAAAAGCGCCCATGCCCACGTTGTCAGCACCGATCTTCTCACCACTCTTTGAGACCGTCCTTATCGGGTCATAAACCGATTATATAAAAGCAACTAATGTTCCATCTCGTCGCTGGCGATAAGCTCAGGGTAGCCGCCCTGCTTGGTGACATCGCACGCCTACGCATCATCCGCTGAAAGCGTAGTCTTCGCGCCGCAACTCTCAGCGGTCAAGCGCTTGCACCCCTGCTAAACTGCCCGCGCCCAATCCGAGATTTCAGATTTATCCGAGATTTTGGAGAGTTTACCCATTTTTAGAAGCTCCACATTAAGCCGAAAGGGCAAAAGTGAAAGACGCTGCTCTTGCCGCCTTCACCATTGCCCTCTATCTTTTGTCGCTAACTTTTGTCTTCGAACTAACTTTTAAAACCTGACGGAAATGCCGCCGCGCACGGTGCGGCGTGTGTTGCCGATAAACGTCAGCGTCTCGCCGTCGTCCACGGAAGTTTGGATGTCGAGCACATTGCGGGCGTCAAGGACGGCCTCAGCGCGCACCGGCAGGCCGAAGGTCGGCAAGTCCTGCGTCACGAGGATGCTTAACGAAGGATCGAAGACTGCCACCCGCCCCGCGAACGGATCGATGGCAAAAACAGCGGCGCGCGGTGAGAAGCGCAGCACTGTGCGAACGTAAGTGCCGGTGTCGAAATTCGTCTCAAGCTGCGCGGCTCCGGTTTGGAAGAAACCGTCGCGGAAAATTTGCGCGGGCGAGTCGGCGAGTGCATTCTCCGCCGCCAGTTGCTGGCCGCGTCCGAAAGAGTAGCCGGCCGAGGCTTTTAGGAAGCGCGTCAGGCGACGGGCATAAACGATTCGCAAGCCACGCGCCGCGCCCTGCTGATTCGATACCTGCAAAAGTTCCTCGCCCTGCCCGGACGCGAAGCCGTTGAGCGGCGCGCGCAACAGTCCGACGCCGCGCCCATCCGTCGTGTCGTAGAAAATTGTCGCCTCGAGGCTCGAACTGCCGTCGAGCACGCGCTCGACGCCGAACTCCAGCCGTCGGCTGCGTTCCATCAGCGCGCGCCCATCGACGAAGGCGACGGCCTGCGCGTCCAGTTCAGGGAAGACTACGGTATCGTCTTCAAAGCCGGCCACGGAGCGGGCGGTTCGCTCCGTCTCCCCGCTCGGAGCGTAAGCGAGTCGCAGTTTAGTTAGCGGGTTCGCTTCAAACTCGAAGCCGAGACGCGGGCTGAAGGCGTCACCATTTGCCGCCCCGACGAAGCGCGAATAGTCAAAACCGAAGACGACCACAATGCCATCGCGCACGATCCACTCGTCAACCGCGCGCATTGAAAGCTGACCGAGCGAGTCGTTTTTGATCCCTAGTTCGTCAGACGGCTGCAACGGCTGGAACGTCGCGCCGCCGAGCGTCGCGCTGATTCGGTGGCGGTCGCCCGCCTGAATCCTGCCAGTGGTTTCCAGCCGCCCGTGCGAATTACTGTTTAACTGCCCCGCAAAGATCAGATCGACGCCGCCAATGCGTGGCGTCGAGACCGCGAAGTTGGTGCCCACGTGCGCGGACGCAAGCGGGTTAGCCGAGACGGCGGCGTAAGTCTCGATGACGCCGTGCGCCGGTCGGCCGGCTCCGCCTTCCGGTGTCAACAATTCTGGCTCCGCGCTAAAACCTTCATCTTCTGTGTCCGACTCTTCGCCGCTGACCGCGACTTCTTCGATGGCCTCGACGATTTCACTCTCGCCCTCGCCAGCCTGAAAGATCGAGCGGCGTCCCTGCGTGGCGCGAATTCGCCACTTCGGATCGTGGCGGTCGGCGCGTCGCTCCGGCGTGGTGCGCCCCTGCCCGAGCGGTTCCAAATTGAAGCGGTAAATCAGTTCGTCGGAAGGTTTAACTTGGACGGCGTCAAAAGTGGTGACGTTGAAGCCTTCGGCGACGGCGCTCAACAGATAGCGGCCGGGCGAGACGCGCGCCGAGAACGAACCGTCGGCGGCGGTGTGCGCCTGCTTCGCGACCTCGCTGGCGCCTTCTTTGAGCAATTTGACGATAGCGCCCGCGAGTGGCTGCCCGCGATGATCGCGCACTGTGCCCGCGACGGTCCCCAGCGTCGCCCGGCGGCTGTTGCCAACGCGCCCGTTGCCGCCGCTGACGGCGAGAACCTGCGGCGCGACGCCGAACGCCAGCGCCAATAGTAGCGTGAGGCCGAAACGCTCAAAATAATTATTCATACACCGAACACCTCCCGGCACGACGTTAGTTTGTCGTCAGGCGCGCTCTCACAAGCGACTTTCAATTGTCCCTCTAGTTTGCGGCGCGGGGGCAGATTGTCTTTCATCAACGACGCTTAAGTCGTACCGCTTGAATGCTTGTCATCATCCTGCTTGAACGAAGGGTGTCATTTTCCGCCACTCCCAGAGAAAGTGTCAAGCAAGTATGTACCCGTGAGCGCGCGGCTGTTACCTGACAAGCCAACGCCTGAAGCTCGCTCATTGAAATTGAACAACGATCCGCGTCAGTGTTCGCGCTCTCGCGCCCGAAGGCCAGCAACAAGCCGCGCGCTCCCGGAGTCGTTCGTTTGCCCGCCTTTAATGACCATGCTACGATGCGTGGTGCTGCAAAAAGAGATTACCAACCACCCGAAATTTTCCATGTCAACTTTGCGGGAAGAGTCGCATCAGCCGGTGCGCCGGACGAAACTGGCGAACGGCACCATCGTTTTAACCGAACACATGCTGGGCTTGCGCTCAGCGACCATCGGCGTCTGGGTGCGCCGCGGCTCGCGCCACGAAACGCCCGCCTTGAACGGCATCTGCCACTTTATCGAGCACGCCGTCTTCAAAGGCACGCGCCGCCGCACCGCGCTCGACATCGCCATTGAATCCGACCGCCTCGGCGGCCACTTCGACGCCTATACCACACAGGAGATGACCGGTTTTGCCTTGAAAGTCGTGGACGCGGCGCTGCCGCAAGCCTTTGATCTGCTCGCCGACATGCTCCTCGCCCCTCGCTTCGACGCCGACGATCTCGCGCGCGAGCAGAAAGTGATTATCGAAGAGATCAAGATGGTTGAGGATTCGCCGGAAGAGTTGTTGGGCGAACTGTTCAATTCGGCTTATTTCCCAGAGCATCCGCTGGGGCTGCCCATCGAGGGCACGCCTGCAACAATCGCTACCTTTGATCGAGCCACAACGGCCGACTTCCATGCGCACGCTTACGCCGCGCGCAACCTCGTCATCGCCGCCGCCGGCAACGTCCATCACGAACAACTGATCGAGCTTTGTGAGCGAGCCTTCGCCGCAGCAACGCCGACCAATGATGATCAGCAGCATTCTCAAGAAACGCCGCTCGTGCCGC
>JACCRA010000724.1 GCA_013813825.1 Pyrinomonadaceae bacterium
CTTGAGAGGAATGACGCGGTAAGAGAAGGCGGCGAGCGTGCGAGGCATTTTTGTTTGTCATAAGGTCTTGACTCAGGCGACTAATTGAAGGACCAGACTGATAGGCGAAATTGCCCATTTCAGATGGCTTGCGGGCGATCTAATTTTTGAATAATGACGAGAGGAGAATCGCATCTTTGAGTGACAGTGCGGAAAGCAAAACACTTTGGTCGCCGCAAGCTGTCAACAGTTTTTTAAGCAGCGTGGTTAACACAGTTAACCCCCAACCCCATTTACCTGCGCCCGGACGTGCGTGGCGTTTTTAATGAGGCGCGGCGGCTTTGACGACGCTTTCTCCGCTGGTCGAGACGATGAACCGTTTGCCCTCCAGGAGATAAGCGTTCTCGCCGCGCTTGAAGCCGTTGAGGAGAGTGAGCGGGGCGGCGGGACCGGGCGAAGCGATCAACGATTACTACCAAAGAGCCAAGTGCCACCCGGTCAACTTTCTTGAGCAGTTCGAGTACGGCTGGAGCGATGGACGGCTCTATGCTCTATCCGGGTGAAAATCCACTTCTTGCTGTGCGCGGCACATAGAACCGGCTTTGCTTTGGGCCGCGCGAGCGTTGGACTTGCCCTTTTGACGGTTACCCAACTTAGCCCGCTCGAGTTGCACCGACTTGACGGACAAAAAAAGAGGCGGACGCTACTCATCAAGCGTCCGCCTCTCGCCAGTTTGTGCGGCAAAAGAAAACCGCGCCGGGTGCCGGTGGCACGGGCGCGGTTAGCGGTTCGAGTTACCGTTCGAGTTGCTGTTCATGTTCATGGTGCGGTTGGAGTTCATATTACCGCCGCCCATCTTCATGCTGCTGTTGATCTCGCGCGCCATGCGGAGGTGTTCCTGCACGACCGGCAGAGTCTTCGACGCGAACGCCTTAAGCTCCGCGTCGCGGCCCTTGCGAACTTCGTCGCGAAACAGTTTTTCCATCTTCGAGTGATCCTTATCGCCGGCCATCATCATGTACTGGCGGTCGAACTCCGCGCCGGAGAGATTTCGCATCTTCTCCATCATCGCCATCTGCTTCTGGTCCGGCGCGGCGGTCAACGTGATGCCCTTCGCCTGCGCGATCTGCACCAGTTCTTCGTTGGCCTTCGTGTGATCGTCGATCATTTTCTGGGCGTACTGCTTGACCTCGCTGCTAGACGCGCGCTCAAGCGCCACGCGAGCCATTTCAACTTCGGCCATCCCGCCCTGCGCCGCCATCATCGCGAACTTCCGGTCGGACGAACTGACCGCCATCATCCCGCCGCCGCCCGACATGTTTCCATTCATGTTCCGGTCGCCACGCATGTTCGAGTTCATGTTCCCGTTCATGTTTCCAGACATGTTCGAGTTCATTTCCCCGCCCATGTTGCTGTTCGTGTTCCCTGACATGTTTGAGTTTGTGTCCCGGGACATGTTGCTATTCATATTCCCGCTCATGTTGGCATTCGTGTCACCGGACATGTTTGAGTTCATGTTTGAATTCATGTTTCCAGACATGTTCGAGTTCACGTTCCCGGACGTGTTCGAGTTTCTGTTCTGGCTTGAATTCGTGTTCTGCTGTTGCGCGCCCGCGAACGAACCGCCCATCGCGATCACTGTGCCTATCGCCGCGCACACCAATACCCATAATCCCTTTTTGCTCATGTTGCTCCCCTTTGAAAATCCCTTCGTTTAGTTGTCATGACTTATTTCATGAGAACACATCCCAAAACCTCAAAATGCCCACGAAATAAAAGGTTAGACGGTAGTTTCGGAATGGCTTCGAGCATCTTTAGATGTAAAATGAGGGGGCCATATTGACCCCCCGGTGTCACAAATGTTTAACGTGACTGTTAAGTTATGCCCCCGCGCTCGACGCTTGCTTCATGTCGCGGATGCGGTCGTGCGCCTCTTGCACTTGCTGATACTGTCGCTCGACAGTGGAACGAACGTCGGCCGGCAAGGTCTCGTTCAAGGCATCCTTGTAGTTGCTGACAGCGGAATCCTCGCCGCGTTCGCACTCGGCGATGATGGCGGCCTCGTCTTGCCCCGTGACGGTGGACTTGATGTTGATCCAGCCGCGGTGCAGCGTCGCCGCCGTGCTGCCGGTCTTTTCGGGATCGCCGCCCAAGCGACGAACTTCCGTTTGCAACTCGCCGGCGAACTGTGAACGCTGCTGCGAGTAGGTAGAGAAGAGCGTCTTTATCTCGCTCGTCTTGACGCCTTCCGAAGCGGACTTGAATCCGTCCTGTCCGTCTTTGCAGGTCTCGATCAAGTTGTTGAGTGTCGAAATCACATTGTCGTTGTCAGCCATGTTGAAGTCTCCCTTTCAAAGTTTGATTGGCAAAGATGGCGGTCAACCAACGGCCGCCGATCTGTCTCGCTAAATTCGGGCTGAATTATTACCGCCGCGCCCGATGGCGAAAAATTTGACGAGGGCGAGTCCAGCGATGAAACCGCCGATGTGCGCCGCGTAAGCGACGCCGCCCTGTTGCGTGCCCTCGCCGAGCACGCCGAGACTGCTCACAATCTGAAACACAAACCACAAGCCGATAGCGACGATGGCCGGCACTTCCGTGAACATCCGCAGGATCAGTACCTTGACGCGCCGCTTCGGATAGAGCAGCAAATAGCCGCCGAGGACTCCTGAGATTGCGCCCGACGCGCCGAGGCTCGGAATCAACATGCTGGAACCTTCGCCGCCGCTGAAAGCCGCAGTTGTGAAAACGTGTGCCAGCGAAGCGATCAAGCCCGTGACGAGGTAGAAGATTAAATACCTGCCGCGTCCCAAAGTGTGTTCGAGATTGTCACCAAAAATCCACAAAAAGAGCATATTGCCCAGCAAATGCGCGATGCCGCCGTGCATGAACATCGAGGTCAACAGCGTGAGATAGACCGAGCCTGGCGTCGGCTGCAAGCCCGGCACTTCGACCGGCCCCGCGACCGGATGCTGTAACACGCGGTCGGGCGTCGTAATGTCGCGCCCGCTGGTGATCTCGGCCGGGACAGTCGAGTAGGCGTAAGTGAACCGGTCGTTGCCGCCCATGCCTTGCAGGAAAACGAAGACCAGCACGTTGATCGCGATCAGCACATAATTGACGATTGGTGTGGTGGTGCGATCAGAGTTGTCGTCGCCTATCGGGAAGATCATCGCTTCAGATTTCCTTTGTTTTATGAAATCGAAAACCAGCGAGGCCAGCGAGGCCGAACAACGTGTCTGTCATTAGCAATACGATTTGAAGTAATTATCTTTAGCATCTAGCGTTCCGCATTCCACATACTAAGTGAAAAGGCGCGAAATTCGCGCCTTTTGCAGAGAAAGTTAGATTTGAAACTTCCGTGACGAGCAATCTGTCGAGAATCAATCCGGTACACCGTGCGCGCCGCCGCCTCTCATTTCACTACGTCCGCGCTCGCCGGTCCCGACGCAACGACGCCTGCCGCCGCCAGCGCCGGCACATGCGGACGCAAGAGTTCGTAACCCTCCGAACGCGCCACGTAAGTCGCCGCCGTGAGGTCGCCCGCGACGTTCAGCGTCGTGCGGCACATGTCGAGAATGCGATCCACGCCGAGGATGATCGCGATCAGCGCCGGGTTGATGCCGTAAGTGGCGAGCATGACGATGATGAACGGGATCGATCCCGAAGGCACGCCCGCCGTGCCGATGCCGCCGAGGATGGCGAAGTAGGCGATCCCCAACTGCTGCGCGAGCGACAGATCGATGCCGGCGAGTTGTGCGAGGAAGAGCACCGTCACCCCTTCGTAGAGCGCCGTCCCGTTCTGGTTGGCGGTCGCGCCGACGGTCAACACGAAACTGTTGATCTCGCGCGGCACGCCCAAGTTTTCTTCCGAGACGCGCAGCGCCGTCGGCAGCGTCGCATTCGACGAAGAGGTTGAGAAGGCGGTCAGCATCACGGTCTTGATGCGGCGGAAAAATTCGAGCGGCGAGATGCGCGACAAAAACCAGACCGAGAGCGAATAGACGCCGAACATGTGCAGAGCGAGGCCGCCGAGCACTGTTAGCATAAACCACGCCAGCGCGCCGAGCAGATCGAGGCCGAACCGTGCTGTATTATTAAAAAGCAGGCACGCGATGGCGAACGGCGCGAACTTCATAATGAGATCGATGATCTTCGCCGAGATTTCAAAGAGCGCCTGCAACCCGCGCAACAACGGAGCGGTGATCTCCGTGGAGACGAGCGTCGCGGCCACGCCGAGCAAAACGGCGAAGAACATCAGGTGCAGCATGTTCGGCGTTTCGCTCGCCACCGCCGCGACCGGATTCGACGGCACGATGGTCTTGATCACCTGCATCAGCGGCGAATCGCCCGCCCCCGTCTTCGTCGCATCGGCCACGCGCTTCGTCGCGTCTGAACCGTATTTGGCTTCCAACCCCTGCGCGGTCGCCGCGTCGATGCGCGTGCCCGGCCGGATCGTGTTCGCCAGCGTCAGACCAATGACCACCGAGATGGCGGAGATGACGAACGTGTAAGCGAAGGACTTCAACCCGACCCGCCCGAGCCGGCGAATGTCGCCAATCCCGGCGACGCCGACAACGAGCGATGAAAAAACGAGCGGGACGACGACCATCAGCAAAAGACGCAGGAAGAGTTGCCCGATGGGTTCCGTGATGTTGCTGATCGTCCAGACGACGCGCGGGTGATCGCCGCCCAGAAGTTGGTTCGCCGCCACGCCCG
>JACCRA010000732.1 GCA_013813825.1 Pyrinomonadaceae bacterium
GTCGTCGAATTCCAACGCCGCGACCGCCGCTTCGGCGGACTCCAACTAATCGTGAAGTAGTTTTCAGTTTTCAGTTTTCAGTTTTCAGCCAGAGCAACAAGCGGCTTGCCTAAAACTGGATACTGAAAACTGAAAACTGAAAACTGACCATGTCTCGACTGATCACTGCTTTAATCGCGCTGCCGATTATTATCGCGTCAATACTGCTTGAGCCGTTGGCGCTGCTGTTTGTGGCTGTGGCGTTGGCGGCGATGTTGACGGGGTTGCACGAATTTTGGCTGCTGGCGCGCCGGCGCGAGTTGAAGCCGGAATTGACCGTCGGCACTCTCGCCGCCGCCGCTCTCTTCGCCGCTTTTTATTTCAACGCGCCGTATCGTGATCCGCGTCTGATGCTCGTCGTGTTGTGCCTGTTCGTGATCGCGACGCTGGCGGGGGCGATGCTGCGGGGCGCGCCGTTCGAGCGGTTGATGACTTCGACCGCAGTGACGGTGAGCGGCGTGATGTACGTGGCGCTGTTGGGCGGGCATCTCGTCGCGTTGCGGACGGGTTTTGTGCAGCCGCTCGCGGCCGATCTGTTGTGCTTCTTTTTTCTGGTGTTGATGGGAGCGGATACGGCGGCTTACTACACGGGGCGGGCGTTCGGGAGACATAAGCTCGCGCCGTCGGTGAGTCCGGGCAAGACTTGGGAAGGCGCGGCGGGCGGAATGCTGGCGAGTCTGGCGGCGGCCATCATCGCGCATTTTTGGTTCTTCCCCGAATTGAGCCTACAGGCCGCGCTGCCGCTCGCCGCGTCGATGAACGTGCTGGGCGTGGTCGGCGATCTGACCGAGAGCGCGTTGAAGCGGGGCGCGGGCGCGAAGGACGCGGCGAACATTCTGCCGGGCCACGGCGGGTTGCTGGACCGGCTCGATAGCTTGCTCTTCAACGCGCCGGTCATCTACTATTTCGCGGTCTATTATTTCGGCGATGTCTTCATCAAGTAGGTTTGAAGTTCGAGAGTTGAACTGAATTCAACGAATGACTTTTAACTTCAAACCTCAATCCTTAAACCGTCTTCCAGCATGACCACGAGAAAAACCGTCCTTCTGATCGTTGGTATTTTGGCCGGGCTGTCTTTGCTCGTCGTGCTGTTTGCCGGCGCTATCACCGGCTTCGTCTTTTACTCGATCGGCAACAGCGAGGCGGCGCGGACAGCCAAAACTTTCCTGCGAAAAAACGAGAAACTTAAAAGCGAAGTAGGCGAAGTGCGCGACTTCGGCTGGTTCGTCACCGGCCAGATCAACTCGCGCAACAACGACGGCAACGCAGCGTTAAGTCTGAAAGTGATCGGGGTTGAGCGCACGGTCAACGCCATGGTGCAACTCGCTTACCGCAACGATCAGTCGTGGCGTGTGACGGGCGCTGCTTACGAAGACGAGGCGGGCAAGATGGTCGAGTTGCTGGAGAAGTACGAGACGGACGAGGGGAGCGACGAAAATGTCGAAGCCCCTTCCGTCTCGCCACTTGATGCGGATGTCGAAGATGACGGCAGAACCTTTTCATCGCCGGAGACTGATTCGCCAAGCGATGACTCCGAGTCGGATGCGGAAAGCCCGATCACGCAAGTTAGTGCGAGTGATTTCGCGGCGGAGGCTCTGCGGCCGGGCGCGCCCACACTGGTCTATTTCTGGGCTGAGTGGTGCGGACCGTGCCGGAAGATGAAGCCGGGGCTGACGGCCGTGGCGGAAAATTACGAAGGGCGGGCGCGCGTCGTGGCGGTCAATGTTGACGAATCTTCCGCGCTGACACAACGCTATGCGATCACCGGCATCCCGACTTTGTTGCTGATGAAAGATGGCAAGGAGATAGAGCGAATCGTCGGCGGAGTCGGCGAAAACGCGATCTCGAATTTGCTCAACAAACATCTGACCGAATGAACAAGCAGACAGGTCTTGCGATCTTGGGTTCGACCGGCTCCATCGGCTGCAACACGCTCCGCGTGCTGGAAGCCCTCGGCGACACTTTCCGCGTCGTTGCCTTAAGCGCCGGCCGCAACATGGAAAAACTGAGCGCGCAGATCGAGCGGCATCGCCCCGAGTTCGTCTCGGTCGAAACGGAAGAGTGCGCCGGACTTTTGCGCGAAGAGTTGCGGCGGCGCGCGGTCGCCGTCGCGCCCCGGATCGGGACGGGTGAAGCGGGACTGGTTGAAGCGGCGACGCACGGGCAAGCTGCTTGCGTGGTGAGCGCGACGGTGGGGGCCGTGGGCTTAGTGCCGACGCTGCGCGCCCTCGAAGCCGGGAAGCGCGTCGCGCTGGCAAATAAGGAGACGCTCGTGATGGCCGGCGAGTTGATGACCCGCGCGGCCTCGGCTTCCGGCGCGGAATTACTGCCCATCGATTCTGAGCACAACGCCTTACACCAATGCCTGCGCGGCGAACGACGCGCGGAAGTCCGGCGGTTGATCCTGACCGCTTCGGGCGGCCCTTTTCGGACGTGTTCGTCAGCGGAAATGGAAGCGGCGACCGTGGCGGAAGCGATGCGCCACCCGACTTGGGACATGGGCGCGAAGATCACGATTGATTCGGCCACGCTGATGAACAAGGGGCTGGAAGTAATCGAAGCGCACTGGCTGTTCGGCTTCGACGCGGACGAGATCGACATCATCGTGCATCCCGAATCGGTGGTGCATTCGCTCGTCGAATTGATTGACGGCTCAATGCTCGCGCAGTTGGGC
Organism: Pyrinomonadaceae bacterium; assembly: GCA_013813825.1. Lineage (GTDB taxonomy): Bacteria > Acidobacteriota > Blastocatellia > Pyrinomonadales > Pyrinomonadaceae > JACCRA01. The sequence goes on from JACCRA010000732.1 coordinate 2,714, forward strand.
GTCACGGACATGCGCCATGCGATTCAGTACGCGCTAACATATCCGGAACGCCGCCCCACCCGACTCGCGCCGCTCGATCTGACCAAGCTCTCGACGCTCAGTTTTGCCGCACCAGACGCGGAGCGTTTCCCCTGTCTGACACACGCCTACCGCGCCCTGCGCGCCGGCGGCACAATGCCCACCGCCCTCAACGCCGCAAACGAAATCGCCGTGCAATCGTTTCTTGGCGGCAAACTGAAACTAACGGACATCCCGCGCGTCATCGAACAGGTCATCGACCAGCACGACAACAGCAGCCCGTTGCGCGATCTCAATCAAGTGCTGGCAATTGACCGCGAGGCTCGCGCGCAGGCGGTAGAAGCAATTGCTGGAATTCAAAATTCAATATGCAAAACTCAAAGTCCGATCATGGTTTCCTGATCTCAACGAGAGAGGCCTAACATTTGTTAGCTTGCTGTTGATTATAATGACATTGCTCGTGTATCTACATCCCGGCGACCTGAGCTTGTCTGATTGGCTGGGTTTGTTCTGGTATTGGTTGGGCATCCCCATTGTGGTAATCGCGAGTATCTTTCTGCTGGCTAAACTGAGTAAATGGTCGGGGCGCTCGAAAGGTAAATCTGTATAGTGTAAGGCAACGACAATGGTCATGTGCTTACGTCGTATGCAATCTAACAACAGCATCACCCGACCCGCATCAGCGCGGCTCTCAAACTCGATGTTGCGCGCGGGCGGTTGATGCTGGACGTTGTGCCGCTTGTACATGGTCAAGCTCACAAAATGGGGTATCGAGGAATCTGATTTACGTTAATGCTGCACTGTAGGGGGGTGGAGCCGACCACGAAAAAGCCTAGATGCCAGCGAGAACTTGCCTGCCGCTGCCAGCAAACGTAAACTCGGATACAACGGCGCGCGCGGGTCGTGCCTCTAAATGGCTGAATCTGGTAGCGGTTCTGACGGGAAAAGATAAATTATGAGTTCTGCCTTGTTAACGGTTCTGGCTTTGATTGCCGTCCTCGGCCCGGCGGTCGTGTTGCACGAGTTCGGCCACTTTATCGTGGCGAAGCTGTTCAAAATGCGGGTCGAAACTTTCTCCGTCGGCTTCGGGCCGCGCCTGTTCGGGCGGCGCTGGGGAACGACGGATTATCGCGTCAGCCTGATTCCGCTCGGCGGTTACGTGAAGCTTGGCGGCGACGAATCGAACGCGCCGATTGAGGGTGAGGGCGAGTCGAACGTGCCGGAACACGAGCGGTTCGATCTGCGGCCACGCTGGCAGAAGTTTCTGGTGATGGTGGCCGGGCCGGTGATGAATTTGCTGACGGCTTTCGTTATCGTCTGGATCGGCGCATTGATGACCGGCATTCCGGCCACGCTGACGTCGCCGGAAGTGACGAGCGTCAAGGCGGGCGGCATGGCCGAGCAGGCCGGTTTGCGCGTCGGCGACCGCATCGTTCATTTCAACGGCAAGGACAACCCGACGTGGGATCGCGTTCGCAACGACGCGCTGATCTCGCCGGAGAAGCCGCTGCCGATGATCGTTGAGCGCAACGGTGAGCGCGTGCCGCTGACCATCACGCCGATCAAAATGATGCAGAAGAGCGACAGCATCGGCGAGATCGATTTCAGCCCGATCCCGGTGATGATTAACACCGTGCTCAGTGGATCGGCGGCGGAAGCGGCTGGACTCAAGCCCGGCGACCGCCTGCTCGCCATCGACGGCAAGATTCTGCAAAGCGAGCAGGACGTGAAAGATGCGATTCAGACGGCCAAAGGCGCGCCGATGCGGCTGACCGTTGTGCGCGGTGACAACGCGCCGCCGCAGGAGATCACGGCGGCCGTCCGCAAGATGCCGAACGGCGCGGAGCAACTCGGCATAACTTACGGCATGTACGAGCCTCTGCGCGACTCCGGGCCGATTGAGGCCGCCGGTTATTCCGTGCGGCGCAACGTCGAAGTGCTGCGGATGACCGGCAACGCCATCGGCCAGATTTTCACCGGCGACCGTTCGGCGAGCGAATCTTTCTCCGGTCCCATCGGCATCGCGCAGGCCGCGAAAGATGCGGCCGTCGATTCAGGTTGGCTCGGCCTCGTCGCGATGCTCGGCTTTTTGAGTCTGAACCTCGGCGTCGTCAATCTGTTGCCGATCCCGGTGCTCGACGGCGGCGCGATCTTCCTGCTTTTCGTCGAAGCCGTTCTCGGCTGGATCGGCCTCAAGCTGACGATGACCATGCGCGAACGCATCCAGCAGGTCGGTTTCGTCATGCTGCTGCTGTTGATGGGCTTCGTTATCACCAACGACTTTGTCAAACTCGCTTCCG
>JACCRA010000736.1 GCA_013813825.1 Pyrinomonadaceae bacterium
ATTAACTCTCATTTTCGCCTTGTGCTGTGTGCCTCGCGCTTCGTGCCTTCAGCGTGAATCCACGTGGCGATGTCGTCAATCACGTACTGCGGCACGTGGCCGGGCGTGTTGTATTCGGCGGGCGCGCTTCGTCCCTCGCCTTCGAGGAACAGGTGGTTGAGCTTGGGATAACTTTTGAAAGTCGCGCGCTGGGTCTGGCCGAGCGCGCGCCGCCAGTTCTCGAAGTCGCGCATCGTTACTTGGTAGTCGCGCTCGCCTTGCAGGACGAGGAGCGGCTGCCGGAGTTTCAGCGCGGCGATTGGCGCGTCGTAACCGCGCAGATCGAGCCAGTAGGCGGCCGGGACGCCGAACAACTCTTTCGCTTCCGGTTGCTCGCCCGTCTCCTTTAGGTTTTTGACGCGCGCGGCTTGCTGCCTGATTTTGTCGAGCGTGACCTTGTCGTTTTCGTCAAGCGAGCCGTCGAGCGCGTGGAGATATTCGTACTGGCGGACTATCGCATCCTCGAAAGTTTCCGTCGCGCCGGCCAGCACGATGAGTCCCGCGAGCTTGGGATCGCCGGCGGCGATGCGCGGCGCGAGCGTTCCGCCGAGGCTGTGGCCGAGGATGAAGACGCGGCGCGCGTCGATGCCGGGCGTGCGCCTGAGCAATTCGGCGGCGGCCAGCGCGTCGTCGATCACCTCCTCTTTAACCGTTAAATCTTCTCCCGAGGTCTGCACGACTTTCGCGCCGTGAACTTTGGTTCGCTTGTCATAGCGCAGCACGGCGATGCCGCGCGAAGCCAGCCCCCACGCCAAGTCGCGGAACGGCTTATTGGTCCCATGGCTCTCGTCGCGGTCGTTCGGTCCCGATCCGTGGACGAGGACGACGGAGGGGAACGGCCCTTGACCGTTAGGCAACGCCAACGTGCCCGGCAGCGGCCACTCGCCGCCGCTTCCGACGACGATCTCCTGCTCGCGGAAAGACGAAGGCACAGCGTAAACGGGCGGCTGCCATGCGGCGACCTTGCCGGCCGCTGTTGCGGCGAACACCACCGCAGCCAACGCTTCCGCGCCCTGCCTGACGACTTGCACCTGTTGTGCCGCGACTTGAAAGAGCAACGGCGTGCCTATCTCGTCTGTCCACATGTCAAGCGTGGCCTCGCCCGCCGAGACCATGTGATAGCGGCGCGTCTTGATCAATTGATCGTTGGCCGTATACGTCGGCGTCTCCGCGCGCTCGATCACGATCTCGAAATCGCGTCCCACTGTCGGCAGAAAGAAAGTGAACTTTTGCGATTCGCCTTTGGCTTCGTCGTACTGTGCCAGCAGATAAAGATATTGATGCCAGACGAGGTTTTCTAAAACGACCGATGCCTTCGTCGGCAGTTCACGCGCCGTCTGGCCGGGCAAACTTAACTTGACCGTCGAGCCGGCGAAGTCAGCCGTGAGCACCGTCGTCTCGCTGATGGCGACGGTGAAACTAAAGGGCCGGTTCCGCTTCGTGAAGGTCACGGCTTTCTGCTTCGGCCCGCCTGCCGCCGTCAGTTCGGCCTCGGCCAGCGTTGTGCCGTCGGGCTTCGCCGTCAGCGTGTAACTCTCGATCACGGCCACCTTGCCCGCGATGGAAGTGGTGTAAGTCCCGCTGCCAGACGTTTGCCCGCGTGCGGCTGACGCACACAGGCCCAGCAGGCAGAGAGCAGACAAAATTAAAATTCTCATGAAGACCTCATTCGATAATACCGACTCAAGCGCAATCGGCGGAGATGTGCTCAATTAGTGAATCACGTTACGCTATTGTGCGCTCAGAATGGTAGCAATTTTGTTAACGAGACGCTTTTCAGCAACTGGCTTTAAAGCCCTTCTCAGTCGCGTGGGACCGAACACAAGCAAAACACTTCACGCAAGCAGCAAAGGCGCAAAGAATCAAGTGGCGCTCAACTAAGAACTATTATTGAGGACATCGCTCGAAGCTGACGAACCGGTTGCTGGCTGGCGGATGACGCCCGACAAACGAGACTCTTCCTTGTCGCATCTTGCGACCGTCTTTATAATTTCTGTCACTCCCATGTCAGGCGATTTCGCGATCAGGTAATGTGAATAAATGCTTTCTTCATCAAATCATCGCTTCAATCAAAGAGCGTTCTGGCGCAGCTTGCTCGCGTGCGCGTCGCTTGTCCTCTTCTTCCACGGCGGCGCACGGGGAGCGGCGGCTTCTCCGCAATGGGCCGCCAAGTTGGACGGGCGGGTGCGATTTTATCAGGCGACGGAGATCGGAGTGCTCGTCGTCGGCACGGAGAAATCGCTCTCCGGCGTTGATGCCGAGACCGGCGACGTCTTGTGGCGGCGCAAGGACGCCGCGCGCTTCGAGGAAACGGATGTCGCGGCGGTTCCCGGCACGGACGTTTTGCTGTTGAGCGTTGAGCGGGGCGAACAGGCGCGTCTGGAAGCCGTCGATTTGTTGACGGGCGACATCCTCTGGCGCGGCGACAAGGTGCGCGGGGCGGTGATGCAAATGGCCTTCGAGCCGGACTCGCGGCAACTGGCCGTCGTGATGGCACGCGGGGGGCGCGGCCGTGCGCGAGAAGAATTGAAGCGGCGGCCAATCGTCCATGTGTTTGATCTCGGCACGGGTCGGGAGCTTTGGCGACGCGAGTTGGAGAGCGAAGTCGAAATGATGCCCGCGCTCCGGGGCGCGGCGGAAAGCGAGGAAGTGTCTTTCACGCTTGATAACTACCGCCCGCCGATCTTTCTCGATCAACGCCTCTATCTCTTCTATGAAGGCGTCACTTCGCTCGACGCGCTGACCGGCAAGGAGCGCCGGCGGGAAAAATTCCGCGTCAACGAGGAAGGGCTGGCGTTGACGGAAGCCGACCCCGTGGCCGACGAGCGTTTCCTCTACCTCTCCGGGCGCGGGCATGTACGCGCCATCTCGCGCGCAAACGGCGAGGAGGCTTGGGAGGCGAAAGATTTAGGGCTGACGCCGGAACTACTCCTGACACGCGAGGCGCTCTACGTGCGGACGGGCGGACAATTCGCGCGCTTGCGCGACGACGAAACCAGCGAGCGCGGCCCCTACGG
>JACCRA010000744.1 GCA_013813825.1 Pyrinomonadaceae bacterium
GTCGATCCCGGTAATCCTCTGAGTGGGCGGCCAGCGTGGACAGGTAGTTCGGGAGGGAACATCACTACTCTCGTCAACCTGCCCAACAACGCGAACGGCCAGTCCGTGCGATTCAGGTGGCGCACCGGATATGACAGCTGCTTCGTTCCCGCCAACGCCGGCATGAGGATAGACACGATCTCCGTCTTCGGCTCGTCGCGCATCTGCAATAGCTGCGGGATTCCGAGAATCGTGACCTCAACGGTGCTGACACGTGTGGGTGGCAATGTCCAAGCAGAGGTCACCATCCAGAATCAGGGTACCGGCATTGCCAGCAGCGTCACCCTGACACAAGCCACACTGAGTTCGCCGACCACTGCCGGCGCGCCGCTTCCGCAAAGCTTCGGCAACCTCGGAGCGGGCCAGTCGGCCACCAGAACTGTCACTTTCTCGGGGACGAATAATCCGCCGGGAGCCAACAGAGTGTTGCAACTGCGTGGCAATTACAACGGCGGCACCTCCTTCTCCAGTGCGAGGAGCGTGATACTTCCCTGACGGGACAACTATCAAGAACGGGTCGTGTTTCAGATTTTATGGCGCCGCGTTCGGTGGCTCCAACAAATCAAGGCTCGGATGACGGTCGGCATAAAATCTGAGACACAATCCAAGAAAGGAACACTATGAAACTCAAAAAACTGATGCTGGCGGCGTTTGCGCTTGGCACGCTGCTCTTACTGCCATCGGCTACACATGCCGACCCATTGCTCTTTGACAACCCCCCGCCCGTCGTGGTCGCCGGTCAAGGCAGCGCCACGATGTTTTCGATCACGATCAGAAACAGCGGTCCCGGCACGCTGACGATTACGGGCCTCGACTTCGGCGGCTTCAGCCGGATCAGTGACGGCATGGGAAATGCCGGCTTGGTCGAGGACATCCTTCCGTTTTTCGTTAACTTCGTGGACAACGACGCGGTGTATTCGCAGAACGAGAGCCGTTCGGGCGTCGCCCTGAGCCTCATGATCGGGCCGAACGTGAGCTTTGGCACCTACCGGGGTCAGTTCACGATCTTTTACGACGGACTGACACCGGGCCAGCAGGTTGCGCAGGACTTCACAGTAAACGTCATCCCGGAGCCGGCCACGATGGTGCTGCTCGGCACTGGGTTGATTGGCGCGGCAGGGGCCAGATTCCGCAAACGGCGGCGCGACAAAACGCAGTAAACCAAGGAACGCTGGCGCGGTGAAAGTGCGGGTCGTCCCGTCAGGCGACAAACAAGGAAAGGCTGGTGGATTAACTCTCCGCCAGCCTTTCCTGCGTCCGGCAATATGATGAGCTACGAAAATTCGAATGGCCGGTGGCGTCTCAACATTTATGCTGCGATTCGTAAAAGCCACTAATCATCAGGCTTATATTGCGGCCAGCATAAAATTTGAGACGCGACCGAAACAGCCCGGCTCGTCACCTGAGATTGTTAATCTGGCCGCGTGAGTGCGGCGCGGGCGGCGCGCGCTAGTTGGGCGGCCTCATCAGTCGTCGCGGCGAGGGCGGTCAGGTGTCCCATTTTGCGGCCGGGGCGAGCGGCGCGCTTGCCGTAGAGGTGCAGTTTGACGTTCGGTTGCGCGCAGGCGGCGAGCCAATCCGGCTCGCCGCGTTGCCACAGATCACCGAGCAGATTCGCCATCGCCGCCGGGCGCAGTTGTTCCGTGCTGCCGAGCGGCAGGCCGCAGACGGCGCGCAACTGCTGCTCGAATTGACTGGTGGCGCAAGCGTCAATTGTGAAGTGGCCGGAGTTGTGCGGGCGCGGGGCCAATTCATTGACGTAGAGTTTCCCGCCGCGCGTCAGAAAAAATTCGACGCAGAGCACGCCGACGACTTGTAACTCGCGCAGTAAAGCTTCGGTGATCTCTATCGCTTCACGTTGAACTGCCGTTGGCACGCTGGCGGGCGCAATGGTGAGATCGAGAATGTGCTGCTCGTGTGCGTTTTCGACGACGCCGTAACTGACCATTTGACCGTCCGCGCCGCGCGCGGCGACGATTGATACCTCGCGCTCGAAATCGACAAACGCTTCGAGGATCGCCTCCTGCCCGCCGAGCGACGCGAACGCTCCTTCGGCGTCCGCCGCCGACTTGATCAGCCGCTGCCCTTTGCCGTCGTAGCCAAAGCCCGCTGTCTTCAAGACCGCCGGGC
>JACCRA010000750.1 GCA_013813825.1 Pyrinomonadaceae bacterium
AGGCTATCCGCCTCCAGTACCCCAATGGGCGGCACGACGCCGAGGCACTGCTCGTGCACCACGTGATGGGCGATATTTACGTCATCACGAAGACGCTCAGCACCGCGCCCAACGTCTATAAGCTGCAAGCCCCATACTCGACGTCCGCCGTCAACAGACTCAGGCTGCTGGGTGTGATCCGGAGCGTACCCACCGGTTTAATCACTGGCGGCGACATAGCGTCTGACGGGAACGGAGTCATACTGTGTGACTACTTCCGAGCTTACGAGCTAAAGTTGCCGGGAGATGCCTCGGCATTCGACGAAGCATGGGGGCAGGCTGCTACGATCATTGATTTGGGCACTCGACAGCAAGGTGAGTCTGTCTGCTATGCAGCGGACAGCAACTCCCTCTACGCTACGAGCGAAAAGCGCCCGACGCCGCTCATTAAGGTTAAAAGGGTCAGGACTGGCCCTGTCACACGATTAGGTGTAGGCATAACCCGAGCAAGTTCATCATTGCTTCTCCTGCCTTTAAACATCCCCAATTTAATGGGATATAAAGGCTGGCATGACCGTTGCAATAGCTGAGGCGGGAGGGAATGGAAATGAAAAAAGTTATAGCAATCATGATGTGCTTGGTGGTGCTCACCTTCGCCGCCGCTCCGGCCGGGGCGCAGACCCGCCGCGCCAGACGACAGCAGACGACCCGGCAGAGCCAGCAATACGATTACGACCGCTACAACGACAACTCGGTCTGGGACAAGCACCGGGATAAGATCACGACAGCCGGCGGCGCTGTCGGCGGCGCGCTCCTGGGCGGTTTGATCGGTGGCAAGAAGGGCGCGGTCATTGGCGCCATTGCCGGCGGCGGCGGCGCGGCGGTCTACACCTACAAGATCAGGAAGAAAGCTCGCCAATACTAAAGCCGGATCAATAACATCAGCACGAGTTCGGCCGTCCCTGTCACGACGTAAGTAGGCGGCCGCAAAACGAGTCCCGGGCGCGAAGGGGAGAGCGCGCCCGGGACTCGATTCTTATTCCCAAGATTCTGCGGGTTCCAGTTGACTCTCGAGAGACGTGGCTCATTCAGCCACTCGCGCGAGGAGATTGATTTCATCCCGGGGGCCAGCACAATGTCCTACCTAATCGCCATTACTCGCCGCCGCGAGCGACATCAATATCATGCAAACTCTCGATGCCCCCGCGATAGTGACAACCGGACCTCAGTCTCAGGCGTGAGATTCACTCGCTAACGACGCCACACTTGATACATCCATTGATACATCATGCCTGAGCCTTCAGTTTAGGCTACGCGATGTCCGCTTGATCGCCTTCGTCCAAGACGAAAGTGATCATTAGATTCACTTGATACTCGACGATTTTGCCGTCATCGATTTTGATCTGCTGTTCTTTGACCCACGCGCTACGGACGTTGCGTAGCGTCTGGGTCGCGCGGGCGATGCCGCTTTGAACGGCGTCCTCAAAACTTTTCCCTGAGGTGGAACTGATTTCTGTTATGCGGGCGATGGACATAATGCGGCTCCTCCATTGTTAAAGCTTCAAAATTTTGAAGCAGAGATAGTCAGTCAACAGTGCGGGTGGATGCTCACATGAGCATCTTGTCAAGCGCGCAGAATCGCGCCGTAACGTAAGTGGTATTACGAATATATTAGGTCTTCAAGTATATAACACGAAAATATCCTGCGGCGCGACTCCGTGGCCGAGGGGCACTTCCCATAACGAGGGCGGCCCCAGGCCATTGCGCGGCCGTCAGTGATGGTCGAAGTTGTTGAACGGCGTCCTGAACGCCACCGCCACGTACACTTCGAACTGCGCCTGCCTCACCGGTTCCGCCTCTTCCACGTACCGTGTGTCCATGCCCGCGAGGCGCCGCTTCGCCCTGCGTAACGCCGCGGCGAATGGCTCTACCCCATCAAACTGGCCCGGAAGACCTCCTTACGGTAGCTGGCGCGGACGTGTCCTGTCTCCAGTCGGGCGATGCGGCACGCGATGGCCGCTGTGAGATGAGTGCGGCCCTCAGAACAGTGCTCGCGCAGGCGGTTGGTGCGGCTGACGTAGAGGTGATTTTTTCCTGTCGAGGACAGGTAGAGGCCACGCTCTGGCATCGCACGAGGCAGATACTGGTACGTGAAGGGGGTTCAACTCAAGCAGTTGCCGGAACTTTGGCACCAGTGATTCGACCAGTTTTCGGAAAGTAGAATTCGTGGCGATGTCCCGTCCTCATCCCCTCACGCGAACACAGCAGCGTCAGGTAACTAGGTGACCGGGGAGAGCGGACTATGTCAGGTAGGGTCAATTTCAGAAGAGGTGGGAACCAGTTCAACACTGGACCATACTCAGCCGAAGCTACCGGTTTGTCCTGCAAAAACTTTATTGGTTCGATTCCGACCGCCGCCCCCACTAGAAGGCGGATTCAACTTTGAAGTACAACTTATTGGCGGGAGATATGGAAGTAAGTCAAACTCACAGCCCGATGTGTTCGCGAACACCTGTCGACGCCACGCCTCAGAGTCTTCAAGTGGCTGACCGCTTCTCAAAAGTGATAAGCGATCAGCCAACAAAATCTTGACGGGGCGCATGGATACATATATTCTCCTGACTGAAATTTACTTCCCCGACGATACAATCTGACTTTCGCAAGAAGTCTATTATTCATCCCCGCTTCCCGTGCTTTTGATAAGCCAAATCACGCTGGAGCCTCGCAATGCGTTTTCATGCCCCGTATCTGCGAATAGGTCTTCCTTTTGTTGCTTTCGCATTTGCTGAGAGTTTTGCTCTTCATTTCACCCAACAGGGTTTTCTGATAAAAAATCCACACGGGAACCTGGTTGTTTCTTTCCGTGAATAGTATCCGCGTAGTCTTTATGGGCTGGCCAAGTGAGATTACGTGAATTCAACTTGGAAGTACAACACGATCATCTTTTCATAGGAGACTCCTGAGCCTTTCTGGTCATAGGCATAGCCATTGCACGCAAGAGGAACGACAAAATACACAAACGAGTTTACCGTTGCGCTGAACCATGATTGCCGTGTTGAACTTCCAACTTGAATCCGCCTTGTGCGAAGGTCATAAGAATGACAGGGAAAGTCGATGAACAATCATTTCAGTCAAATCGCACGTCGTAATGCTGAGAATTACAAATTGATGTTGCGCGGATTGCAGGGATTTCTTGGCTGGCGGCGGGCGTTCTTTGCTTTAGCCTGTATCGTCGCTTCTTTATTGGCAACCTACGGCGGGAACGCTTTGATGCGGCACAGCGCGGCGCAAGAAAATGATTTTGGCATCTCGAATGCGCCCGCCGCGCAGTTTTGCAATTCGACCCCGATTTCGATTACTGGGAGCTTGTCAAGTGGTAGAGCAACGCCGTATCCGTCAAATATCACGGTTTCCGGCTTGAACGGCGTGATCACTAACGTCAGCGTGAC
>JACCRA010000758.1 GCA_013813825.1 Pyrinomonadaceae bacterium
GTGATTAAGACGAGGCTGCCGCCGCGCCGGAAACCACTTCGATAATTTCTTTGGTGATCGCCGCTTGCCGGATGCGGTTCATGTTGAGCGTCAGCGCGCTGATCAAGTCGCCCGCGTTCTTCGAGGCAGCGTCCATCGCCGTCATCCGCGCGCCCTGTTCCGATGCAATGGATTCCAACAACGCGCGAAAAACCTGCGTCTCGATCAAGCGCGGCAGCAGGCGACCGAAAATTTCGGCGGGCGGCTGCTCGTAAATGTAATCAATGAAAACTTCGGGTTGCGCGGCATTATCAACTTGCTCGCCCGCCGTCTCGACGGCCGTGCGCGCGACCGGCAACAGTTGTTCGAGCATGACGCGCTGTTGCAGGACGGTCTTGAACTCGTTGTAAATAATGAAAACCTTATCAATGGTTTCGTCTTCCGTATAGCGCCCCATGATGTCGGACGCCATGCCAACCGCTTCGGCGTAGCTGACGCGGCCTTTGCCCGTCAGCCCGATGTACTCCTGCGCGATTGAGATATTGCGCCGGCGGAAGAAGTCGCGCCCTTTGCGCCCGACGGCCATCAACTCAATCGTCTTGCCCGCGTTATCGCGGATGAAGCCTTGCGCGGCTTTGATCAAGTTTGCATTAAACGCCCCGGCCAAGCCCTTGTCAGCCGTGATGAGAACCAGCAAATAACGCTCGTCGCCGCGCCGGTCAAGCAGCGGATGGTGATAAGTCTCGTCCGTGTGCTCGGCCAATTCCGTCAGCACGCTGGTCATCTTCCGCGCGAAAGGCCGCGCGCTCGTCACGCGCTCCTGTGCCCGCCGCAGATTAACCGCCGAAAGCATCTTCATCGCTTTCGTAATCTGCTGCGTGTTTTTCACCGACTTAATGCGGCGGCGAAGATCAAGAAGGTTTGCCATAACTTAGGATTTAGGATTCAGGATTTAGGATTAGGGACAAAATTTGTTTTCCCTAGATCCTAAATCCTGAATCCTACTTCATGCTCCGACAGCGGCCGTCGTGGGTTCCATTTGCGTCGCGGCCGGCACTGCGGTGGTGCGAGCGGGGATAGCGGCGGTAGTGCTGGCCGTGTTGCTCCAAGTCTCTTTGAAGTCTTTGAGGACTTGTGTGAGATCGCTCTTGATGTCGTCGGTGAGCGCCTTCTTCTCGCGCATCCGTTGGAGCAGTCCCGGATTCGCGTTTTCGATAAAATGTACCAGTTCCGTCTCGAAACGGCGTGCCTGTTCGACCGGCACATCGTCAACAAAACCGTTCGACGCCGCCCAGATGATTAGTACCTGCTTCTCCACGTCAATCGGTTGATATTGCGGTTGCTTCAAAATTTCGGTCAGACGTTGGCCGCGGGCGAGTTGCGCCTGCGTCGCTTTGTCGAGGTCGGAGCCGAACTGCGAGAAGGCCGCGAGTTCGCGGTATTGCGCGAGATCGAGGCGGAGCGTGCCGGCCACGGACTTCATCGCCTTGATCTGCGCTGAGCCGCCGACGCGCGAAACGCTGTTGCCGACGTTGATGGCCGGGCGCACGCCGGCGTTGAACAAATCGGCTTCAAGGAAAATCTGGCCATCGGTGATCGAAATCACGTTCGTCGGGATGTAAGCCGAGATGTCGCCCGCCTGCGTTTCAATGATCGGCAGACTCGTCAGCGAGCCGCCACCTTTCTCGTCCGACAATTTCGAGGCGCGCTCAAGCAGTCGCGAATGAAGGAAGAACACGTCTCCCGGATACGCCTCGCGTCCCGGCGGGCGGCGCAGCAGCAGAGAAATTTCGCGGTACGCCGCGGCGTGCTTCGAGAGATCGTCATAGATGGTCAGGACGTGACGGCCGGTGTCGCGGAAGTATTCGCCGATGGCGACGCCGGCGTAAGGCGCAAGGTACTGCATCGCCGCCGGGTCGGAAGCCGAAGCGTTGACGACGATGGAAAAGCTCATCGCGTCGTGGGTCTGTAGAGTTTTAATAACCTGCGCGACGGTCGAAGCCTTCTGACCGATAGCGACATAAATACAAATAACGTCCTTGCCCTTTTGATTCAGGATAGTGTCGAGCGCCACAGCGGTCTTTCCCGTTTGACGGTCGCCGATGATCAATTCACGCTGGCCGCGTCCGATGGGCACCATCGCGTCAATCGCCTTCAGGCCGGTTTGCAACGGCTCTTTCACCGGCTGGCGATCCACAACGCCCGGAGCGATACGCTCAATCGGATTAAAAGCATCGGTGACAATCGGGCCGCGCTCGTCAAGCGGTTGGCCGAGCGAATTCACGACCCGCCCGATCATCGCCTCGCCCACCGGCACGTCCATGATGCGGCCGGTGCGCCGCACCACGTCGCCTTCCTTAATCGCCTGAAACTCTCCGAACAACACCGCGCCGACCTTGTCTTCTTCAAGGTTCAAGGCCAACCCCCGCACCTCGTGCGGGAAGTCGAGCAACTCGCCGGCCATCACTTTCTCAAG
>JACCRA010000790.1 GCA_013813825.1 Pyrinomonadaceae bacterium
GGCGAGAACATCATGCCGCCGCCGGCGTAGGCGCTGTAGACGACGGCGACGAGATTGGTCCCACACTCGAACGATTCATCGTCCACGGTGATCCGCATCCGACGCGAGCGCCAGCGCAGGAGCGCCGCCAGCGCCGCCAGCGCGAAGCGCGTCTCGCCCGGCAAGCGACGCACGGTGTTCGCCTGCGCCGCCACCCGCCCCGCCACTTCCGCACCGATGCCGAGCGTTGCGGCATTGAGGCAGATGAAAGAGCGCCGCCCCGCCACCTGCCTGCCGTGCAGCACGTCAACGGCGCGCATGGCGTCGGCCTCGCCGCGCAGGTGCGCGAGCAACCGCGCGACCCAATGCGAAAGCGAGGCGCGCTCGCGTTGGAGGGCGCGCGCGAAGTCGTTGCCTGTGCCGCCGGGCAAGACGGCGAGCGTGGCCTGCTGGTTGATTGGCGTCGGGAAGTTTGCGCGCATGGCTCCGTCCCCGTCGTCATCCTCGAAAAAGCCGGCGGCGACTTCGCTCAACGTCCCGTCGCCACCGACCACGGCGATGACAGAATAGCCAGCGCGGATGGCCTCACGCGCTGTGGCTTGCGCGTCGCCCGGCCCGCGCGCCTCGTGCGCGTCGAAGCGGAGATGGTGCTGCTTAAGTTGGCCGCGCACTCCACTCCACACCTCACGCGCACGCGCCGCCGTGTGGTTGATGATGATTAACGTCTCGCAGGCATCTTCCATGTGCGGCAGACTTTAGCATAGGCTTGTGAGGCGGCAGGCGACGAGGGCCAAGCGAGCATCTATCTCGCCAGTGGCTCACGAGAAAAGGAGGCGGCAACGGAGATGACAACTGAACGAATGCGGGCGGTGGTGATCACGGCTCACGGCGGCGTCGAGACCCTTGAAGTGCGCGAGGTCGAACGTCCCGTCGCGGCCGGCGAGCGGGTGCGAGTGCGGGTGCGCGCGGCGGCTCTCAATCGCGCCGACTTGTTGCAGCGGCGCGGACTGTATCCGGCCCCGCCGGGCGTGCCCGCCAGTATTCCCGGCTTGGAGTTTGCGGGCGAAGTCGAACAACTCGGCGGCGACGCGATGCGCTGCCAAGTGGGTCAGCGGGTCTTCGGCATTACGGGCGGCGGCGCGCAGGCCGAGTATGTCGTCGTCCCGGAAAGCGCGCTGGCCGCAGTGCCGGAGAATCTGAGTTGGACAGAGGCCGCCGCCGTGCCCGAAGCGTTCATCACGGCGCACGACGCGCTGTTTACTCAGGGGCGTCTGGCGTCTGGCGAGAGCGTGCTGATTCACGCCGCCGGATCGGGCGTCGGGCTGGCGGCCATCCAGTTGGCGCGCTCTGCGGGCGCTACGGCCTACGGCACGGCGCGGACGCCGGAGAAGTTGGAGCGGGCACGCGAGTTTGGTTTATCAGAGGGGATCGCCGTGGTGGGCGACGAGCCGCGCCTCTTCGTCGCGGCGGTGCAAGAGTGGACTACAGGTGCGGGCGTCGATCTCGTGCTCGATCTGGTCGGCGCGTCTTACTTCGCGGCCAACCTCGAAGCCGTTGCCTTGCGCGGTCGTCTGCTGCTCGTCGGGACGATGGGCGGCACGACCGCCACCCTTGACTTCGGGCTGGTGATGCGGAAGCGGCTGCGTCTTGCCGGCACCGTTTTGCGCTCTCGCTCGACGGAAGAGAAGGCCCGCGCTACACGCCTCTTCGCCCGGCACGTCGTCCCGCTCCTCGCGCGCGGGGATGTCCGCCCCGTCTTGGATCGCGCTTACCCGCTCGACGAAGTGCGTGCCGCCCACGAGCGACTGGAAGCCAACCAGAGCTTCGGCAAAATTGTCTTGAACGTGGCGGATGAGAAATGATTGATGGTGGAAGGTCAGTCACGGCCTCTTTTGGCAATCGCTTGCGCGGCGCGCGGTGGGTGTGCGATGATCCGGCGCTTGAGAGTTGGGCGCTGTCGTGCCCTTTCGGGTCGGTGTTTGGAGGAGGGCTTTGAGTGAACGCGGAGTTGACACAGTTAATTGCATTGCAAAAGTCAGACAGCCAAATTCGGCAATTAGAAGCCGGGTTAAAGGCAATACCAGAGAGGCGCGCTGAGATCGAAAATGAGTTCGAGCAGCGCGCCTTTGAATTTCGCGCCGTCGAGATCAAGCGCGACGAAGCGCGGGCGACGCGGGCACGCCTCGAACTTGAGATCGAAGAGACGCGCCACAAGGCCGAGCACGCCGA
>JACCRA010000797.1 GCA_013813825.1 Pyrinomonadaceae bacterium
GTTCTTCAACCTTCGGCCTGATCTGTGTTGATCGGGTTGTGGCTGCTCTTAACCTTTCAGCTTCTTCACTTCCTCGGTGAGCACCGGCATTACTTCAAAGATGTCGCCGACGATGCCGTAATCCGCGATGTCGAAGATCGGCGCTTCGGGGTCTTTGTTGACGGCCACAATCGTGTCCGAGTTTTTCATTCCGACGAGATGCTGAATCGCACCGGAGATGCCGAGTGCGATGTAGAGTTTCGGCGCGACCGTCTGCCCCGATGATCCGATCTGGCGATCAATTGGCAGCCAGCCGGCGTCGCAAATCGGGCGCGAGGCCGCCAAGTCACCGCCGAGCGCCTCGGCCAGCGCCTGAGCCTGCGCGATGTTTTCCTCGCCTTTGATTCCCCGCCCGATGGCAACGATTACGTTGGCCTTCGTGAGATCGACCGCCTGCTTCACTTCCTGAAAGGCTGGCTCCGGCTGCATCCGAATCTCGCCTACTTCAACCGGCATCGACTCCATCACTGCGCCCGCGCCGCGCTTGGCTTGATCCCCGCGAAAAGCTCCCGACTGGAAAGTGGCGAACACCGGCGACTCGCCGTCCGTGACCACGTCGGCGTCGATCTTCCCTAAAAAGATGCGGCGTGAAAAAACGACCTCGCTGCCGCCCTCGGCCGTGAGGCGCACGCAGTCGCTGATTAGTCCCTTGCCGAACCGTGCCGCTAGCTTCGGTGCGTAATCGCGCACGAGGTACGTGTGCGGCATGATGACGTACTGCGGATCGAGCGCGCGCACCGCCTGCTCCATCGCATCCGTATAACCGTCCGGCGTATACTCGTTTAGCTTCGGGCTTTCCACCGAAATTACTTTACTAACATCGTACCCGGCGATTTCCTGCGCCAAAGCGGCGTCGGTGCTTAAAACAACGGCGACGACTGGCTGATTAAGACTCGCGCCCAATTGCTGTGCCGCCGCCAACGCCTCGAAAGAAGTTTTATTGAAAGCACCGTCACGATGCTCCGCAAAGATTAAAATTCCGTTTGACATAATTAGCCATCAGCTATCAGCCGTCAGCAAAAAGCAATCACTTTATATCTGAGGTGATCGCTGTTGGCTGATAGCTGACCGTTCCTCTAAAACACTCTTGCTTCAGTTCGCAGTTTTTCGGCAAGGAGGGCGGCACCGGCTTTGGCGTCGCCGTCGCCGAGAAATTGCGTCTGCTTGGTCTTGAGCGGGAAGTAAATTTTGGTGACGCGCTGGTGCGCGGCGGCGGCGAGAGCTTCAAGCGCAGGCTGCACTTCTTTGATCTCTTTCTTCTTCGCCGCCATGATGCCTTTGAGCGTCGCGTAGCGAATCTGGCTGATGCCGGATTGAATGGTCAGCAACGCGGGCTTTTGGATGGTGTACCATTGATACCAACCGCTTTCCAGTTCGCGCTTGACGCGCAACTGTTCGCCCGCGGCATCAACTTCGATCACAATTGTCGCGTGCGGCACGCCTAGCAGTTCGGCGAGAATCACGCCAGTCTGCGCGTAGCCGTTATCGTCGGACTGCAATCCGGTCAGGATCAGATCGGCCTGCTCGCCTCTGATGGCTTCAGCAAGCACCCACGCCGCCGCGAACGGCGACAGCCTGAGCGTGTCGTCGCCGACGACGTGAATCGCGCGATCCGCGCCACGCGCCAGCGCATCCTTGATCACGCTCTTGACCCGTTGCGGCCCCATCGAGCAGACCACGACCTCGCCCCCGCCATGCTTCTCCTTCAGCCGCAATGACTCTTCGAGCGCGTAGCCGTCCGACTCGTTGACTTCGTAAGAGAGATCGCCCTCCTCGATCCAAGTCGCTTCCTTATTGATTCGCAGAATCGCGTCCTTATTCGCGACCTGCTTCATGAGCACAATTATTTTCATGATTAGCTGTCAGTTTTCAGCTATCAGCAGTCAGCTTTCTTAGTTGAGCCAGCAATCAAGTTTCATTTCCGCTTCGGCGTACCGGAAGCGACGAAAGCTGAAAGCTGAGAGCTAACCGCTGAGAGCTTCTTTCACTCCTCGTACCGCTTGAATAACAGCGCCGCGTTGGTGCCACCGAAGCCGAAACTGTTGGAGAGCGCATAATCAATCGGCGCCTCACGTGCTTCGTTCGGGACATAGTCTAGATCGCAATCGGGATCGGGATTAACGTAATTAATCGTCGGCGGCAACAGGCCGTGATATAGCGCCAAGATGGAGAAGACGGCTTCGATGCCGCCGGCCGCGCCGAGCAGGTGGCCGGTCATTGACTTGGTCGAACTGACGGCCATCTTGTAAGCGTGCTCGCCGAAGGTCTTCTTAATTGCAAGCGTCTCGAATTTGTCATTGTACGGCGTCGAAGTGCCGTGCGCGTTCAGATAGCCGACCTGTTCGGGTTGGACGCCGGCGTCTTTCAATGCTTTTCGCATGACGCGATCCGCGCCTGAAGCCGACTCGTCGGGCATCGTGATGTGAAAGGCGTCCGCCGTCATCCCATAGCCGACCGTCTCAGCGTAGATTCTCGCCCCACGCCGGCGGGCGAATTCCAACTCTTCGAGAATCACGAGTCCGGCTCCTTCGCCGATCACGAAGCCGTCGCGGTCGCGCTCGAACGGGCGCGAGGCTTTGGTCGGCTCATCGTTGCGCGTCGAGAGGGCGCGCATCGCCGCGAAGCCCGCGACGCTCATCGGCGTGATGGCCGACTCGGCTCCGCCGCAGATCATCACGTCGGCGTCGCCGCGCTCGATGATCCGCATACTGTCGCCGATGGCGTGCGCGCCGGCGGCGCAGGCCGTAGCGGTGGCGGAGTTTGGTCCCTTGGCGTGATGCCGGATCGAAACCTGCCCGGCGGCGAGATTGACGATAGCCGACGGGATGAAGAACGGCGAGACGCGGCTTGGCCCGTCGTTCAGCAGTTTCGAGTGCTCACGCTCAATCGCCCAAAAGTCACCGATGCCACTGCTGATGTAAGTGCCGACCTGCTCGGAGATGTCGTCGTCGATCTTCAGTCCGCTATCGCGCATCGCTTCGTCGGAAGCGGCGACGGCGTAATGGATGAAAGAACCCATCTTGCGGGCTTCCTTCTTCTCGATGAAGTTGAGCGGATCAAAGTCTTTGACCTCGGCCGCGATCTTGACCGAGAACTTCTCCGTGTCGAACTTACTGAGGTAATCGACGCCGCTCTGCCCTTTGATCAGCGCAGACCACGTTGACTCGACCGACAAGCCGATTGGAGTGACGAGTCCGAGTCCCGTTACCACCACGCGACGTTTCAAGATGACTAACTCCTAATCTGGGGAAAAGCGACGGCGCGGCTACGTCGTCCACGACGCTGGCTGCTTCGGTTGCCGGCGTTGCGGACGCCGCCTTTCGCCTTGAATGATGATTACCGGGAGCATCGTCCGCGACCAAGAAACACCGGGGAAAACCCGGGCGGCAATGCTTCGGTGCGAGCGTTGGCTAGGGAACTCACTTGCCCATATGCTGCTCGATGTAGTTGTAAGCATCGCGCACGCTCTGAATTTTCTCGGCATCTTCGTCGGGAATCTCGATGCCGAACTCTTCCTCGAAGCGCATCACCAGTTCCACGGTGTCGAGCGAGTCGGCCCCGAGATCGTCGATGAAACGCGCGTTTGGCGTGACCTCGTTTTCGTCCACGCCCAGTTCATCGACGATGATCTGCTTCACTTTAGTCTCGATCTCTGCTTGATCGGGCATTGTCGTCATGCTCCTCTGTCAGTTAAGAATGAAGAAAACTTTAATTCGCGGGAAGAGTAAAACACTCGCCCCTTAAACGCTACCGCCCGCAGCGTAAATTGCGGCGGCGAGCGATGACCGCACCGCTGCCAGACTCAAATTGTCTTCGACGTTCAGGCAGCGGACCGGAGTTCCCGCCGCCGCCTGCCGCACCAGCCCGCCGAGCACTTTGCCCGGCCCGACCTCCACAAAATTTTCGACGCCCTCCGCGACGAGATAATCAACCGTCTCGCGCCAACGCACCGGGGACGAAACCTGCCTGATCAAAGACTCGCGCGCTTCCGCCCCGGAACGAATCAACCGCGCGTCCACGTTCGTCACGAGCGGGATGCTCAAGTCAGCAAATTCGCTGTGCCGCAGATC
>JACCRA010000798.1 GCA_013813825.1 Pyrinomonadaceae bacterium
TTCAAGCTGTTCGGGCAGCAGGCGCTCTTAAACGTCGGCGGCAATTTTCTCGCGAGTCAAATCAATGTCGGGCTGTCACGCTCGATTGAGCGACGCCCCTTGAGCGCCGTCACACAGGCGCAGGCGAACGTGACCAATCTCGGCGGTTACATCCAGCAGACTCTCAACCTCTTTGACGGACACGTGCGGGTCGAAGGCGGGTTGCGCTACGATTACTTCCGCTTCGCGGCTGACGGTTTCAACGTCTCCAGAGTCGCGGGCGGGTTCGATCCGGCCTTCGGCGGCACGAGAGGCGCATCGCGCTTCCAACCAAAAGCCGCCATCTCCTACACCCCCGCCGATACTGTCCCCGTCAGCGTCTTTTTCAACTACGGTCGCGGCATCGCCAGCCAAGACGCGCGCGGCGTCGTCGGCGGCTTTATCTCGGATGAGCAGGGCGCGACGGGATCGCCCGCGCCGAATAGCCCCGGTATCAGTTCCGGTCCGCCGGTCTCGACCACCGACTTTTACCAACTCGGAGCCTCACACAACACAAAACGCATCTCGGTCAGCACCGATCTCTTCCTGATCGACCAATCGAATCAACAGGTCTATATCGCCGACGACGGCAGCATCGAGTTTGCGGGGCCGAGCCGCACCTACGGCGGCGAACTAAAATTCTCCGTCGCGCTGCTGCGTCACCTCTCCGTCAACGGCGGAATAACGCGCGTCGGCAACTCGTTCTTCCGCGGCACCAACCCGCGAATTTACGTTGACAGCGCGCCCCACACGGTCGGCAACGGTTCGGTGACGCTGACAGACTTTCACGGCTTCACTGGGTCGCTGCGTTATCGCTACATCAGCAATTACCGGCTCGACGGCGAAGACGCACGAATTCGCGCCTCAGGTCACGACGTGGTTGATTTGAGCGTGAGTCGCCGATTCAAAAGCTGGGTCGATCTCAATCTCAATATCGACAACCTCTTCAACAAACGCTACTTCGAGACGCAAAACTTCTACGAGTCGCGGACCCGACCCGGTGATCCGGTGCTCACACGCATTCACGGCACTCCGGGATATACGCGGGGAATCACGCTCGGCTTTACGTTCTATCCCTTCAGCAAATAAGCCGAGCGGAATAAGGGTTGATTCAGGCTCGGAAGAATAGACAGGATTGACAAGATTAACCGGATAGGAGGGACACTCAAGCCAATGCTCTGTTGTTAATCCTGTCTATTATTTCCCCGCCTCTCTCAAAGAATGAAGAGACCCTATCGGAATTAATCTCTCTGGCCTATCGCCTGTTCGATAGCCTTGCCTTCCCGCCGCGCCTGCGCCCACGTGACGGGAATGGTTTCAATCTCGCCGCTTCGCCGAGCCATCACTAGATGATCGAGCGCGGCAAGGATGATTCGTTGTTGCAGTTCGCGGTGAAACGGCACGCCGAAGTGGTGGCCCATCATGAAAGGAACGAACAAAGCGCGCGGCGGCTGGCAGTGTTGCGTCACGTCGCGGGCCACCGTGATTGAAACCGTCGGGATACCTTTTCGTTCGATTGCGCGCTGCACGAGCGCGACCGACTGGTGTCATATCGGTCAAGCGGGACAGAGCAGCGCCGCGTCTGCTCGCTCAGCCACCACCGCCTCGGCGATCTCCTCGGCCAGTGTCCGCTCGAACCGCGCCGGGTCCATCTGATAGCCGATGAACGAAAAGAAGTTTGGCGTGAGTCCGCCGACGACGCCCGCGACGGCCAACTCCTGCAAACGCTCAATGGGAAAGATGACGTTCAAATCCCTGTGCGCGCCGTTCGTCGGGTACTTGATTTGATGAATCTCCAGCCCGGCGGGACTCGAATTGGAAGGGACGCGGCGGAAGCTGTAGTCGCCGATTGGATGCGCCACGTCGAAGGGCATCGTGCCTCTGGGCTGAACGCCCGCGGAGCTAACAAACGTAAGCCGTGCCTCAGACAAAGGTTTACTCAAGTGGGCCAACGGGACGAGATCATCCTTCGTGATCATCGAACCCGGATACCGCTCGTTGATCGTCTCCCAGAGGCCGGGGCGCATCTGTTGCGCTTCGTTAGAGTGTGCCGTCATGGATCCATTCTCCTGAACGCTTGACGAAGTAGAAATGCAGATAGAAAAAGAGGTGGGCCAGCGTGGCCGCGTCTTTCCTTTCCAGCGTCTCAAGGATGAACGCCCGGTCGGTCGGCGGCACATCGAGCAGCAGTTTGAGCGCCTCGACCCAAGCCTTCTCGATCTCCTTGCGACCCGCCGCCTCGTTGCCGTCGCCGAGATGAAGACGCAGATACCGGATCAACTTCTCGAAATCGTTGTTCGCCACGGCATCTTTCAGGTATTGAATTGACAAGAATTCAACCTCTCAAATAATGGCAGCCCGCATCGAACATTGCCCGACGCGGTTGAATGAGTCGCTTTTAGCGACCAAAAACCATTCAAACAGCGTCTCAAAACTGGTGTGAATTACCTCTCTTCACCTGACGAGGAGTTTTGCGGCTGACCGCCGAATTTGACTGACACGGAGTTGATGCAATAGCGCAGCCCCGTCGGGCGCGGTCCATCGTTGAAGACGTGCCCGAGATGCGAGCCGCATCTGCCGCACAACGCCTCCGTGCGTCTCATGCCGTAGCTCGAATCCGTTTTCGCTTCGACATTCTCTTTCGCCACCGGCGTCCAGAAGCTCGGCCATCCCGTGCCCGACTCGAATTTCGTTTCCGAGTTGAATAAGGCGAGGTCGCACGCCGCGCAGCGATAGACGCCTTGCTCGTGGTGGTCCCAATACTCGCCGGTGAAAGCCCGCTCGGTTCCCTTCTCCCGCA
>JACCRA010000801.1 GCA_013813825.1 Pyrinomonadaceae bacterium
CACCCGTCTACATCGGGCGCTCCGTTCGCTTCGATTTGGAAGACGTGGAAAAAGTCGAGCGCGAGTTGATCGCGCGGGCGCGACGGCAGCGGAAGAAATTGAACCGCGAATAGCGGCGCGACCTTCCCGGATTCGCCGACTGTGGTGCATCAATGGTAGGCGAAACCGAAAGGAGATCGCGCCGCTATTCGCGATTCAATCTCTTCCGTTGCCGACGCGCCCGCGCGATCAACTCGCGCTCGACTTTTTCCACGTCTTCCAAATCGAAGCGAACGGAGCGCCCGATGTAGACGGGTGTCAGTCCTTGCAGGCTCTCGCCCCGGTGATAGATGCTGGACGGCGACAGACTCCAGCGCTCCGCAAGGTCACGCGCCGAAAAGAGTGTTTTGACGTTTTTTGATTCAGACACAGATCGCCTCCGGGCGCGCGGTTCGCCGAGAAGCCGACCTGCCCTGTGCAGGAAGGGTGCAGGCTGAAAGCCTGCGGGCATTTCGTCGCGGGAGTCACCTGTTAAGGGACTCGACCGCCTTGGCGTCGCCGGCCGCGTTGTTACGGCGACTTCATAACGCCATTCAAGCATGGTATGCGGCAGCAATCAAATCGGGTGTGCCGCGCCCGCAACGCAGGCCGGTTTTGTCCAGATGTGTCGCCGAGGATGCGGATGGGTACCGAACGGCCCCTCAACATTCGGCGGATTTTGAAATCTGCTGATTTGCAAAGGAATTTGCGCCGCCAGGGGATTCATCCGGCTCTTAACTGCAACATCGGCGTCAATGCCGCCCACCTGCTGCTCATGGGATTGTCATCTCCTTACCCGAGGCGTTTCTCGTTTACATTACCTGATCGTCTTCCACGTTCGTTTGCCCTCTGTCATCAGCCTGCGGTAAACGACGGTCACGGTCAAAGGGCGGCTCCTCATGCTCAGGCATCTCGTCATCGGGGAAGTCCGCCGACCACTGCCGCCGTGCGGCATCGTCGGCGTAATATTTCAGATAAAGGTATGTGTCTTCTTCGCTACCGCTGCCGAGCAGGTCTATGTGCCACGCCGAAGAGTCGTCGAGCGATAGGTCTTTGGCCGCTTCGCGGAGGAGATCATGCCAGAACAAGTTGTACAGCGCGCGGTCGTTCAGGTGGTCGGTCTGGCTGAGAAAGACGCGCTGCCCCGCCAGCCCTTCAATCATCTCCCACAGTTTGGCTTCCAGTTGCCGGTCGTTCATTGACTCCGGGGAAGGGAGATGAATGCCGGCCTCTTCGAGCAACTGGAAACGTGTTGTCCAGGGGGCCTGCTCATAAGCCGCGACGCTTTGCCGGAACTGCGCCCTTGCTTCGGGCGGACACTTTCCGGACTCCCAGACGAGCGTCTCGGCGTCATCCAAGTCGGTTTCGCCACTCTGCGCCTTGTCATCCGCATTGTCTTCATCATCGTTAATCGGCATCAGTCTTCTCCAAACTTTATAGCGGTAGTTGATCCTTCTTTCCGGTGGCACTTCGGACATTGTAGCGGGTGACAGGCCCGGCAATAGGCTTTATCACAACTCGCGCATGGGGACAGGGACTTCGGGCTTATCAGGTGCAGCCTGTCATCACAGACCACACGCACCGGGAATTGTGTATAGCTATACTCGCAGGGCGGAATGTCCAGCTTGCGCGCGAGCGGATTCCAGTCGAGCGTGATCCGGCGCTCACCTTTGCGTCGCCTGATTAAGAGTTCGACGCGCTGCACCGGCATCACGACTTCGAGCGTCTGGCTCCACGCCACGTCCACACGCAGCGCGTACTTCTGCTGTAAGTCCGCGACCTTCGCCTCGTACTCGCGTGCAATCGCTTCAAGGCGCAGACGGTCGCGCGCGCTTTCCTTTTCGGCGGTGAGATGTTTTTGCAGGCGGAGCAGAGCTTCCGCGCGGAGATCATCGAAGTAGTCATGCACGCGCTGTAGGTCGCGGTCTAAACGGCGCTGCATTCCTTTCAGAAAAGGTGCGAGATGCGCTTCGATGCGTTCCGGCAGCGCACGCGCGACACGGGATTTCAATTGCGCCGGCGTCCAAAGGGGCGGCAGGCTCGAGGGCGCGGGCACAGGCGCGTCCTTCACGCCCGCCATCTCCATCGCGGCAGAGAGCAATCCGTCAACGACCGCATCGAGCGCACTGCCGTTGGCGAGATTGAAGCCGAGTTTGATGACGCCGTCGCGCTTCTCATCGGAAAAGGCCGTGACGCGAAACAGCATGACGAGATAACGAGTCCATGCGGGCGTCACGCCGCCGACGCGATAGACGGCGTTCTGCAAGTTGACCGTGTGCTCGACGACGCGCTCAGGATTCGTGAGCTGCGGCAACGCGACCGGAAGCACCACGCGCGCCGTATGCCCGCGCTCGCCAAGCAAATGTCCAAACCGTTCCAGCCAGTCCGACTCCAGGCCGACCCGCTCGGCGCTTGCCGGAAGTTCAGCCGCGAAACCGAGCCGCGCGAGTTCCGGGATTTGCAAGACTTGCGCCACCGGCGCGGGCGCGAGCAACTCCAAGCCTTCAGGCTCGATGCGCTCCACCAGCACGCCTTCATAATCCAACAGGCGCGCGGCGAAATCTCGAAAGCTGCTTGATGACTCGGACATGAGGACAACTATTTCCGGCTGTTTTTTCCGGCGCGTTGGCTGTGCTCGATCATCCACAGGCACGCCAGCTTGGTCGCGCCCAGTTCATTGTAATAACGGTTACGTAATTCGCTCGACTTGATTGAAGAAAGGTGGCGCGGATTCATCCCGATGCTTTCGGCAAAATCCTTCTGCTTGATGCCCGCCGCTTTCAAATCTTTGAGCAACTCTTCGAGCGTCGTTCCCCGCAGGTAATCCGCTACGTCTTCGGGCGTGGCGATTTTTGGCAGCGCCTTTTTCTCGACAGCTTTGAAGCTCTCCGGGTTGTTCAGGAAAGTGCGCACCAGAGCTTGGCAATGATGACAGCCGCCGCCTTTCCCGATGTAGCAACTGCAAGCCGACCTCGTGCCCTGATCTTTCACTTCGATGGACACAAGATACACGCCGTAGTTGCCGTTGACTTTCGCCGCGAGCTTATTCTCAGCGCGCGTCCGCTCGAAGAACTTGCCGACGTAGCGTTGCACTTTGGGATGAGACGCATGAGGCCAGATGGCTTCGACGGCGATTTTGAGTTGGTCGAAATCCGTTTCTTCTGTCACTTTCAGTTCCCTGCTCCCGGAAGTCCTCACATCTCAAAACTCGTAGCCGCGCGCGATCCAGTAGTGCCAGTCCGCCATAGCCTCCTTCGTCTCGGCGTCGGGCTTGATCGGCTGCAACTGTGATAGCGGGACGGCCAAGTCGCGGTCTTGCCAGCGCACGGTGACAAACACCTCGTGCTGGCATTCACGCTCCGGCGGCATCCCGGTCACTTCTACCTTTTCCCCGACGGCGAGCGGCGAGACGGCGCGCGTCTCGATGCACTTGGCTTTGAAGGGAAAGTTCAGGTTCTCTTCAAGGTAGTAGTACCAGCCCATCGCCTGTTCTTCCGGGCCGTAAGCGTCAACGATGATCTCCATCGTGATCCGCTCCTCCCGCGCCTTATTCTCTTTGACTTGGGGCATGTTCGTTGCTCCTATCCGGCTACGAATTCATCACCGAACAATTCTTCGTCGAGTTGCTTGACGGAATCATACTGCTGCTTGGCCTGCGCCATCCGCTCGCCGAGTTGAGCGAAAGTGTTTTCGCGTTCCGCTTCCGTCGTCTCGACCCACGCCTTGAAGACGGTTTCGGCGAACTCGCCTTCCTCGTCCATCTCCCCGAGTATCTGGCCGATCTCGCCGACGACCAGCTCGAACATATTGATCTTTTCGTCGAGGACGCGGAGCACCTGTTCTTCGAGCGTGCCGCCGACGACCGTGTTGAAGATGAAGACTTCGCGCGTCTGCCCGATGCGGTGGATGCGCCCGATGCGCTGCTCAATCGCCATCGGGTTCCACGGCAGATCGAAGTTGACGAGCGTGTTGCAGAATTGCAGGTTTCGCCCTTCGCCGCCCGACTCGGTCGAGAGCAGCAGCGGCGCGTCCGCTTGAAAGCGCGCGATGGCCGCATCTTTTTCCGGCCCGCTCATCGCGCCCTCAAAGCGCACAAAGGGCGCGGCTTCTTTCTCCAACAAGTACGACAGGCGATCAAGCGTCTCGCGATGATGAACGAAGACGAGCTTTTTCTCTTCCGCGTTGCGGTTAAGCAGTTCCAGCAACGCCTTCTCTTTGACCGTCGGCCCGCTCTGCGCGAGCGCCTCGTAGCGGTCGGCGAGATCGCGCCAGCCCTTGCTGTTTCCGACGGCCTTGCTCCTGGCAGCGAAGCGCGTGATCGCACGCGCGGCGGTCGCCGGAGTCGAGCCTGCCGACGAGAGCAGATGCCGGAGCGCAAGGCGGTGCGCCGTCGTCTCGTCGGCGTAGGTTTCCTGCACGAGACGATTCAATTCCGCGTAAGCCTCCGCTTCCTCCGCCGGGGGGTCGAGGCGCACCGTCACGGCATGACGCGGCGGCAGGCGCACGTCCACGAGCGAGCGCGTGTTGCGGATCATCACGTCGCGCATCAGGTCGCGCATCCGTTCGCGGTTCGCGGGCACGCGCGGTTTGCCCGTGGTCATGTAACTCTGGCGAAACTCTTTTTCGGTTTTGAAAATCCCCGGCTTGAGCAGCGTCA
>JACCRA010000810.1 GCA_013813825.1 Pyrinomonadaceae bacterium
TCGCCCGCGCCAATGCCGCCCGCATTAAAAGTCTGAAAATCTACTTCGACGTGGGCGACGCCGACCGCTACGGCTTCGCCGCAGGCAACCAACAGCTTGACGCGATCCTGACCGCCGCCGGCATCCCACACGAATACCACTTCGCTCCCGGCGGCCACGGCTGGGCTTTTCTGGTTGACCGCAGCGAGCCGGCGCTGATGTTCGTATGGAACACTCTGCGTCGCTAAGGCAAGCGGGCAGGAAAGTAGTTCAGGCAACGGCCAGCGCGCAGCACTAGAAATGCCCTCGCCTCTTCAACCAACATGCATTGATCCCTTGAATTTTTACGAAGGCTGAATCTCGCCCCGTCTCAGGGCATTGACCAGCAGGTGCGCGCGTCGCGTCGGTTCCGGCTGGCGGTAGCCGCCATCGCAGCGCAGCGTCAAATCAATCGCGCCCGCCAAGTCAATTAAGTGTCCCGGCGAGACGAAGATCGGTTGCACTTTGCTTTTCGTTCTGAGCGCCGCGCCGATCTGCTCGCCGTTCTTCGGATCAATGAGCGGCTTCCACTCGCCGCGCCCCGTCGGCGGCTCTTCGTACTTGCCCACCAGCACCGACTTCGCGCAGCCGAACGTCGGCCGATTGATCAGCAGCCCGACGTGCGACGCGATCCCGATGCGTCGCGGATGCGCGATGCCCTGCCCGTCGAACATCACAGCGTCCGGCTCCGTCCGCAACTTCGCCCACCCCTCCAACACCGACGGTGTCTCCCGAAACGACAGCAGCCCCGGCACGTAAGGAAACTGAGTTTCACTGACGACGCCGACCTCTTCCACCACGTCAAGCGACGGCAGACGCAGCACCACGATCCCGGCATACACCACCGGCGAGAATTTATTGAAACTGATGTCCGCCCCCGCCACTGTCTCGATGGGACCAGAAAGCGGCGCGAGCCGCACCCGCTCGCGCAAACTCTTTTGCAGTTCCACCGCCTCGCGCGGCGTGAGCGTCCAATCGTGGAGTTTTTCAAAATGAGCCATGATGTTTTAAAGCCACTCTCTTTTCTTCGCGGCTCCGGCTGCGGGGAAGAGTCCCGCATAAATATCGCTCAAGTCAGAGCCGGCGATTCCGCGCTCTCGAAATCAACCGTCTCGCTTCCGCTTATTTCCGCGCCTTCACGTTGGATCGAATGCACGCGCCAATTAGTGTCATCAGTCTTCGGGAAATCGACGCGGTGGTGCGCGCCGCGAGATTCTTCGCGCCAGAGGGCGGCGCGGGCGATGAGCGTGGCGACGGTCAGGAAGTTGCGCGAAGGCGCGCGCAACTTCGCCCCCGCGATCTGGTCGAACTCGCGCAGGGCGCGTTCGAGTGATTGCCGCGAGCGCAGGATGCCGACCCGCTCCCACATCAAGCGGCGGACGCGCTTGCGGACGGCGAGCACGATCTCGCCGCTGGCGGTTGTCTCTTCGTCATCAGTGACACTCGCCACCGCCGCTACTGCTGCTGGCGTCGTGCCTCCTGTTGCGCGCGGCTGCCGGGCGGCATCCGCGACAATTGCGCGGCCCGCCCGCGCGCCGAAGACCAAGCCTTCGAGCAGAGAGTTCGACGCCAGCCGGTTCGCGCCGTGAACGCCGGTGCAAGCGACTTCGCCGGCGGCATAGAGTCCCGGCAGGGTGGTGCGCCCGTCGAGGTCGGTGCGGACGCCGCCCATGATGTAGTGCGCGGCGGGCGAGACGGGGACGGGTTCGCGCGTGATGTCGAGGCCGTAACGCAAACAGGTGTCGTAAATTTTGGGAAAGCGACGGCGCAGGTATCTGGCAGCAAGCGCGGTCATGTCGAGGTAAACGGTGCGCGTCGCGGTGCGCTCCATCTCGGCGACGATGGAGCGGCTGACAATGTCGCGCGGCGCGAGTTCCGCCCGTTCGTGATAACGCGGCATGAAGCGCCGCCCGTCTTCGTTGCGAAGCACGCCACCCTCGCCGCGCATCGCCTCGGACAACAGAAAGCGCGGCGCATCCGCGACGTTCAAGGCCGTCGGGTGAAATTGCACGAACTCCATGTCGGCCAGTTCCGCCCCTGCCCCGTAAGCCATCGCCATCCCGTCGCCCGTCGCCACCGCCGGGTTCGTCGTGTGCAAATAAAGTTGCCCAGTCCCGCCCGAAGCCAGCACCACAGCCCACGCGCGCAACTCGCGCCGCGCGCGCACCAGCGGATCGAGATAGAGCACGCCTCGACAATGCCCGTCTTCGACGAGCAGACGCTCGGTCGCCGCATGTGTCACAAACTGAATTCGCACCTGCTGCCCGGAGCGCGCCAGCAGCGACCGCACGATCTCGTGCCCCGTTGCATCGCCGCCCGCGTGCAGAATGCGCCGCCGCGAGTGCGCCGCTTCCTGCGTGAACAGGAGTTCCCCGCCCTCCCGATCAAACTCCGCGCCCCACTCAATCAACTCTTGCATGTAGCGCCGCCCGTCTTCCACCAGCACGCGCACCGCCTCCTCATCGCACAACCCCGCGCCCGCGCTGAGCGTGTCGTCCTCATGCAACGAAACTTCATCGTCCTCGGAGAGCGCCACCGCCACGCCGCCCTGAGCGTACTCCGTATTCGACTCGCTCGCCCGCTCCTTCGTCAGCACCGTCACGCGCGCCCCCGCCGCCGCCAACTCCAAAGCCGCGCGCAGTCCCGCGATGCCGCTGCCGATCACGATAAAATCAGTTTCGACTGTCATCGTTATTCAGGAAGCCAACTCGCCGGATTCTAACAAGCCCGACGCGAGAGCAACAACGCGGAAAGTTGTTTCTCATGGCGAAAGCTGAAAGGTGTTGCCAACGTGCTCCTGATTGATGGTACGATCCTCTTGGCTAGGGCACAGTCCGTTTCACGTGTGAAACAAACGTCTGTATAATACGTGCAGCAGAATTTCCCAATTTGTCGCTAAAGTCATGCCGCAGCCCAGAAACGAAGCCATCGTCAAACCGGAAATTCTCGTCTGGGCGCGAGAGGATGCGGGCTATCATCTGGAAGAAGCCGCGAAGAAAATCTCCATTACCCCCAAAAAACTTTTAGCTTGCGAGTCAGGTCAAGCTAGACTCACTATTAATCAACTTCGCGGACTGAGCAATGTCTATAAACGCCCTTTGGCTTTTTTTTATCTTCCCACTCCTCCGAAAACTACCATAGACATAAAGGATTTTAGGCACTTCTCAGACGAAACAGACCATAGCCTGTCGCCCGCTCTAAGATATGAAGTGCGGAAGGCTAAGTCTCGCCGTGAATTAGCCCTGAGCATGTATGAGGATTTAGAAATCACACCGGAGACATTCAATTCGAGAACTTCACTCGATGAGAGCGTCGCGGTTGTAGGTCAACGAGTCAGGGATTTGCTTCAAATTAGTTTTGAGCGGCAAGTCAGAATTAAATCCGATTATGAAGCCTTACGCTTCTGGCGTGATGCAATTGAAGCTCGCGGCGTCCTTGTGTTTCAAGCGTCAATTAGCAAGCGAGAGATGCGAGGATTTTCGATTTGGGACGCGCCCTTGCCCATCAGTGTAGTGAATACGAAAGACTCCCCGTATGGGCGGGTTTTCACGATGGTGCATGAGTTGACGCATCTGATGTTACGGTCAGGCGGTTTATGCGACTTGGGCGAAAACAACATCGAAGTGTTCTGCAACGCCGTGGCCGGGGAAACGCTTGTTCCCTCTGAGTTTCTTCTGCAAGAAAGAATAATTCGAGATGATAGAACTAATCATATTTGGTCTGATGAGTCACTTTTAGCGATTGCGAATAGATACAGTGTCAGCCGCGTGGTAGTCCTTCGGCGCTTGCTAACTTTAGGCAAAACAACACAAGAATTTTACCGCCTTAAAACAGGTGAATGGAAAAAGGCTTTTGAACTGCACAACGCTAAAGAAAGCAGTTCGGGCGGCATCGTGCTGCCGCATGTTAAAGCGTTAAGTGTTGCAGGAAAGACGTTCGTTCGGTTAGTGCTGGACAGCTATCATCAGGAAAAGATTAGTTCCATCGATGCCGCTCAGTATCTAGGCGTTAAAGTGAAGTATTTGAGTGAGATTGAGAAAGCAGTAACTATTCCTTACCTCACAGGTGAAACTGCTTGAAATACTGTATAGACACAAGCGGGCTAGCGCGCGCATGGCGAGACTTATATCCACCTAGTGTCTTTCCTTCTGTGTGGAAGGATATTGAACTTCTTGCTGACAACGGTTCTTTAATTGCGCCGGATGAGGTCTTTGAAGAGCTAAAGCGCGGCGGGGATGATCTCTACGATTGGGCGTGTAAACGTCCTCATTTGTTCATCCCTCCTGACATTGATATTCAAAGCACTGTCAGTACAATCCTTGCTAATCCAGAACACGCTAAACTTCTTTTCACGAAGAACGCGACCAACTTAGTCATTGCCGATCCGTTTGTTATTGCGACGGCGAAAGTTCATTTCTGTACTGTGGTGAGTGGCGAAAATTTTCAGCAAAGTGTAAGCCCGAACAAAACCAAAATCCCTAATGTTTGCGCCGATTTGAATATACCTCACGTTTCCTTTCTAGAACTGATCAGAGAACTAGGCTGGGTTTACTGAAGTTCAGCCGCGCGCTATTAGGACGCTGCCCGGTGCTCACCTGCCGTTTTTACTTTGCCCTCCCCGCGCGCTAGAATGCGTTCATAGTTTCCACAGTTCCCCTTCAGAAACAATTGAATTTAATCGGGCCGACGACGGTGTGGTGCGGACGAGTGTTTCGTCCGGTACTCTCCGTGCGGCCTTTAACACTCGCCACCGCTTTCGGAAGGAGCCTGAGATGTTCAAGATGAATCGCCTCCTGTCGTTCGCGCTCGCCGCGGCGCTCGTCGCGCCCGGCGGCAGCGTCGCATTCGCGCAGAAAAAAAGCGAACCAGCTAATCCAACGCCGGCCATCACGCGCAGCAGCAGCGCCGCGATGACCGCCGCGAAAGGCGGCATGCTGCCGCCGATCAAGTTCGAGGAGTACCGGCTCGCCAACGGCTTGCGGGTGATCCTGCATGAGGATTGCTCGACGCCCATCGTTGGCGTCAACCTCTGGTACAACGTCGGGTCGAAAAACGAAGTGCCGGGCCGCACCGGCTTCGCGCACCTCTTCGAGCACATGATGTTTCAAGGCTCGAAGAATTACGACGACGATTACTTCAAGCCGATTCAAGAGGCCGGCGGGACTTTGAACGGCTCGACTAATCCTGATCGCACTAACTATTGGGAAGTCGTGCCGTCGAATTTTCTCGAACTCGCAGTTTTCATGGAGGCCGACC
>JACCRA010000003.1 GCA_013813825.1 Pyrinomonadaceae bacterium
GTCGAATCACTCGAACCGCAAGCGGTCTCGACGGGCGCGTTTCATTTTCTCGTTCCGGTGAAAAATATCGAAGCGTTAAAAAAGGTGCAAGTTAATGCGGCTAAATTAATAGAACTCGCCAGACCACTCGGCTGTCACGGCTGTTATCTCTATACATTGGAAACCGTTAATAAAAACTCGGCGGCGCACGCCCGCGCTTTTTTTCCGGGCATTGGAATGAATTCAGAAGACCCTGCGACCGGAACCGCGGCGGGACCGCTCGCGGCTTATTTAGTTTCAAAAGGAATTTTGCCTGAAGGAAAAACTTTAATTATCGAGCAAGGTTATGAAATCAACCGTCCGAGCCGCATAGAAGT
Source organism: Pyrinomonadaceae bacterium (assembly GCA_013813825.1). Lineage (GTDB taxonomy): Bacteria > Acidobacteriota > Blastocatellia > Pyrinomonadales > Pyrinomonadaceae > JACCRA01. The sequence goes on from JACCRA010000003.1 coordinate 357, forward strand.
TTCAGTCAACGGCGATGAAATAAAAGTCGGCGGAAAGTGTGTGATTGTCGGCGAAGGAAGTCTGAAGTTGTAAGCGACTGAATCAGTGTCATTCGTTGAAGTTATATCTATGTCAAATCTGAAATCGCGTTGATTGGAAACAAATTAAATTTACAAGGAGAAAATGAAAATGAAAGCAGCAATGATTAACGAGTACGGCAATCAAAGCATGTTGAAGTACACCGATGTCGAGCGTCCCGAACCGAAAGCGGACGAAGTTCTGGTGAAAGTTCACGTCGCGGCGGTCAATCCGGTTGATTGGAAAATCCGCGACGGTTTGGGAGAGATGTTTAAGCTCCAACTTCCGATCATTCTCGGTTGCGAAGTTGCCGGGACTATCGAAGAAGTCGGCGGCGATGTCAAAGATTTCAAACGGGGCGATGAGGTCTACGGCTACATCGGCTCACACAGCGGCGGTTATGCCGAATACGCGATTGCCAAAGCGGATGAAATCGCGCGGAAGCCGGAACGCCTCGACTTTGGGAACGCGGCGGCGATTGCGGTCGGCGCGTTGACTTCGTGGCAAGCTATGTTTGATTTGGCGAAGCTGCAAAGCGGGCAGAGGGTTCTGATCACGGGCGCGTCGGGCGGGGTCGGTTCGATGGCGGTGCAACTCGCCAAAGCGAAAGGCGCGTTCGTCACGGGGACGGCTTCGGGCAAAAACGAGGCATTCGTCAGAAGTCTGGGCGCGGACGAATTTATTGATTACACCGAGCAACAGTTTGAAGACCTGGTCAAAGACGTTGACGTGGTTTTCGATACGGTCGGCGGCGACACTCTGACGCGGGCATTCCAGACTCTGAAAAAAGGCGGCTTTCTGGTGACGACGGTGCAACCTCCGTCCGCAGAAAAAGCGAAGGAATTCGGCGTCACAGCCGCGATGGTCGAAGCCCAGCCGAGCGCGAAGCAATTGGCCGAAATCAACCGATTGATTGACGAAGGCAAAGTGAAAACGCACGTCGCAACGGTGCTGCCGCTCGCGGAAGTGAAAAAGGCACATCAACTTTCCGAAAGCGGGCGCACGCGCGGCAAAATCGTTTTGCAGATCGGCTGAAACACGGCGGGTTGTAAACGACCAAGGGAGGAGTACCTGAAATGCCAACGCTCTTTGATTCGATAAGAATCGGCGACATTGAATTGGACAATCGCATCATCATGGCTCCGATGACGCGCAGCCGTGCGAATGACGCGGGCGTGCAACCCGGTTTCGCCGCCGAGTATTACCGCCAGCGCGCCTCGGCCGGGCTGATCATCACCGAAGCGACGAACATCTCGCCGATGGCGAAAGGCTACGTCCGCACGCCGGGAGTCTACACCGCCGAGCAACGCGCAAGCTGGCGCAACGTGACGGGCGCGGTTCACGCGCGCGGCGGCAAGATTTTCTTGCAGGTTTTTCACACCGGGCGCATCGCCCTGCCAGACTTTTTGCCCGACAACGCGCAGCCGGTTTCGGCTTCAAACGTCAGAGCGAAGGGTCAAAACTACACCGACGCGGGGATGAAAGATTTTGTCACGCCGCGCGAGTTGACGGCAGCAGAGGTCAGGCAGACGGTTCGAGATTTCGGCACCGCCGCGAAAAGCGCGATTGAAGCGGGCTTCGACGGCGTGGAACTGCACGGCGCGAACGGCTATCTCGTCCATCAATTCCTGGGAACGAACACCAACTTGCGGGCCGACGAGTACGGCGGCTCGCAAGAGAATCGAGCGCGTTTCCTGCTGGAAGTCTTGGACGCGATGAGCGCGGCCGTCGGCGCGGAAAAAGTCGGCGTGAAACTTTCGCCCAGCGTCCCGTTCAACGACATGCAGGAGTCGGATGCGGAAGAATTCTATCCGGTCATCATCGAGAAATTAAATGTCAGAAATCTCGCGTACCTGCACGTCGGGTTTGAAGAAACGCCGACCACGGAAATCAACTGGCACAAGAAATTGCGCCCGCTGTACGAAGGCGTCTATTTCGCCAACGGCGGCTTCACCAAAGCGACCGGCGAAAAACTGCTGGCCGATGACCGCGCGGACGCAATCGTTTACGGCACGTTAATGTTGGCGAACCCTGACTTGCCGGCGAGGTTTGCGAAGAACGCCGAGTTAAACGCGCCCGACCAAGCGACGTTTTATACGCCGGGCGAAAAAGGCTACACTGATTACCCGACGCTCGAACAAGCGGCGGCAGCCCCAGCGTGGAGAGCGAGTTGAGTATCGAAAACCCACGCCCCCCTGCCGGGGGCCGTTCCCTGTGTTCAGCGCACGTCTCCTTCATGGCTCTCGCGCAGCACTTTGATGAGGGCGGCGACTTCCTCTTCACCGTAACCCGCGGCCATGGCTTTCTTGAAGAGCCCCAGACCGAACGTCGGAAACTCGGAATTGATCCCGGCTTCTCCCGCGTGTTTCATGAACAACTCGACGCCCCTCGTGCAAGTCTTGACGGAGCTTTGAACTTCGTCAAACATTCCCGTCTGAATGACGTCACCCGAGTGTTTCATCATCTCTCCGAGAACTGGCGAGATGTCGGCGATCATAGCGCCGTAGTCGCCGACGCTGAGGCCCTCCGCTTCGAAGATGCGTGCGCCGTGGAAGAAGCCGAGCAGCGCGCCGAACAGGCACGAGAGCGTAGCCAGGTCCCACGCCGCCGCCGCGCCCACCGACTCGCCCACGTACATCAGGTTTCCGGCAAGGGTGTCGAGAACCGGCTTACTCCGCTGGAACGCGGTCTCTGCGCCCGACAGGATGATGGGGGTGTCGGGCCTGCCCATCTGGCTCGGGGTCGCCATGATCGCGCCATCGAGATAGACGACGCCTCGCTCCCGCGCCCAGCCTTCCGCGTCTCGCGCGTCCTGCGGGGTGCCGCTGCTCAGGTCCACTACGACCCTGCCGGAGAGGAGGGGCGCGACCTCGTCCGCCTCCAGAATGCTGCGCGTCACTTTGTAGCCATCAACGCAGACCAACACGACGGGGCTTGCGCCCACCGCGGAGGCGACGCTCGGGGCAAGAGTCGCCCCGTCTCTGACGAGCGATTCGGCCTTTGCGCCCGTCCGGTTCCAGACTGTGACGCGATGGCCGTCGCGAAGAAGCGTCCGGGCGAGCGCGGAGCCCATCGCTCCCAAGCCGATAATTGAAACCACACTCTGAACATTTTTCATTAGACTAAATCTCCTATGATTACTGATGAATCTCGCCTTCGGCTCTCACAATTGCGAGAGACCGCCGTCAACGGGCAGCTCGGCCCCCGTGGTGAATGTGGCGTCAAAGCCCAAGAACAACACCGCCCGCGCGATCTCGTCGAGCGTGCCGATGCGCTTCATCGGGGTGATCTCCTCCCCCTCCTTCACGAAGGCCGCCACCTCATCTTCGGAGGCCCCGTCGATGCCCATGCTCGGCGTCCTGATAAAGCCGGGGCTCACCGCGTTCACACGGATGCCCCGCGGCAGCAGTTCGGCGGCGAGCACGCGGGCGAAGGAGCGGACGGCGGCCCTCGACCCGGAGAAGACGCTCATGGTGGGATAGCCCAGCTCATCGGCGATGGAGGTCATGAAGAGGAACGACCCGCCCTCGCGGACGAGTGGGGCCAGGCGCTGCACGGTGAAGTACACGCCCTTCGTGTTGACGCCAAACGTCTGGTCGTACTCAGCCTCGGTGACCTGCTCGAACGGCGCGAGCTTGCAGAAGCCAGCGTTGATGAAGACGAAATCGACCTGGCCGAACTTCTCCGCGACGGTTGCTGCCAGAGCGTCGATGTCGGCCATGCTCGCCGCGTCGGATCGCACCACATGTGCTCGCGGCCCGAGCTCGCGCCGCGCCGCTTCGAGCGTGTGCTCGTTCCGACCCGTGAGTAGCACCTCGGCCCCTTCCTCGATGAGCGCTTGCACAGTCGCGAGCCCGATGCCAGCCGTCCCGCCCGTGACTACTGCCTTCTTACCTGCGTACTTGCTCATGTGATCCTCCTTTGATGCCGGCTACGATACTGCCTACGAACCCGACGGTCGCGCACAA
>JACCRA010000026.1 GCA_013813825.1 Pyrinomonadaceae bacterium
CACCGATCTTTCGATCAAAGAAGCCGCCCTCGCGATCAAAGGCGAAGCCGAAAAATTGCGAGAGCAGGTGCAGAACATTGAATAGCGACGCGGCGGCCGGGTTCGACGGACAAGGGACACACAACACCGAGGTCGAACGGGGCATTCTCTTCGTCATCAGTTCGCCTTCCGGCGGCGGCAAAGGCACGCTCATCCGCCGCGTTCTGTCATTGGACCCGCGATTGGGCTACTCCGTTTCGTGGACCACCCGCAGCCCGCGCGTGGGTGAAGTGGAGGGAGTGCATTATCGTTTTGTCTCGCCCGACGAGTTCGCCTCGGCGCGCGAGCGGGGAGAGTTTCTCGAATGGGCGGCGGTGCATGACAATTACTACGGCACTTCGCGCACTACCGTGACGCGCGAATTGTCCGCCGGGCGCGACGTGATTCTAGAGATCGACGTGCAGGGCGCGGCTTCTATCCGTCACGCCAATTTGGAGGCCGTGAGCGTCTTCATCCTGCCGCCGTCGTTCGAGATTTTGCGTGCGCGACTCACCGCGAGATCGTCCGAGACCCCTGACACGCTGAGTCTCCGGCTGCGAAACTCGCGCGCCGAAGTCGAGCATTATCGCGAGTTCGATTACGTGCTGCTCAACGACAACGTCGAACGCTCGGCTGCCCAACTGGCCGCGATTGTTTCCGCCGAGCGGGCACGGCGACCACGTCAGGAACGACTCGCGCGGCGCGTGCTCGCCACCTTCCCCGCGCCCACCACCGAAGCTTTGTGAGAATCAGCGCGGGTGTCTAAAGATGTTTTGTTGATTCTGATAAGAATGTCGCGCCACGGAGAACCGTGATGAAGGGAAACGAGATGCCAAAAGAGACGACTGTGAACAACCCGGCCACCACCGCAAGCGACGACGCGACTGGCAATGATTCGTAACCGCTGGATTCCAAATACCGATTGATCATCGTCACGGCGCGGCGCGGCAAACAACTCCAGGGCGGAGCGCGCCCGCGCGTCGAGATCGAATCACAACGCCACAAGCATACGCGCCTCGCACTCGAAGAGATCAATCAGGGCAAGATCAATTATAAGCTCACTGACAAGACATAAAGTTGTACTCTTGGAGCGCAAGCATCTCGCCTGCCAAGCGTGCGTCATCCCGCTCCTTGAATGTGCGTGATGACAATGAGTATTATTCGCGCTTTCGCGCTCAAAGCAGGCAGGAATCTAGCGCTCCCCGCGCTGCGCTTCGCCGCGCGGTCAAGCGATTCGTCACTTATCGCAAATTTCTCATCCGACAGTTTTCACATGTTTTTATATTCCGGCCCACCGCCGCCTTCCGGTGTCACCCAATTGATGATCTGGTAAGGGTCCATGATGTCGCAGGTCTTGCAATGGACGCAGTTCGAGAAATTAATTTGCAGTTTTCGCTTGCCGTTGCCGCCGTCAACCATTTCATAGACGGCCGCCGGGCAGAAGCGTTGGCAGGGGTTGCCGTACTCTTCGGCGCAACGTGTCGAACAGATATTGGTGTCGAGCACGTGCAGGTGCGACGGCTGATCTTCATCATGGCCGACTGAGGCGTGATAGACGTCGGTCAATTTATTGAAAGTGATTTTGCCGTCGAACTTCAGATTCGGATAACGCTGCTCAAGCGAGTCGCCTTTGTAGTTGTAATCGATCAACCGGCGCATCGCGTTGTGTCCCGGCGCGGCGTTCGCTCGATCAAACAATCCCCACGCCCGGCCGCCCGTGATGAATTGCAAGCCGGCGTTTGCCATCCCCAGCCAGCGGCCGCGGCGGAATCCGGCGTGGAAATTTCGCACCTTCCGCAACTCCGGCATTATCCAACTCTCCCCGACCAACTGCTCGTAGCGCCGCAACTGTTTCGCGGAAAAATCTTCGGCGACCAACGACTCAAAGATCGTCTCGGCGGCAAGCATCCCGCTTTTGATGGCCGTGTGAATGCCTTTCAAGCGTTGCGAGTTGAGGAAGCCGGCGCAGTCGCCGACGAGCAGCACGCCGTCGGCGTAAAGCTGCGGCATCGCGAAATAGCCGCCGGCCGCGATGGTTTTCGCGCCGTAACGCAGCAACTTCCCGCCTTCGAGCAACTGCGAGACGAAAGGGTGCTGCTTGTAGCGTTGAAATTCCGCGTGAGGATCGAGCAGCGGATCATGATAGTCCAACCCGGTCACGTAACCGATATTGATAATGCGGTTTTGCAAGCCGTAAATCCACCCGCCTCCGTAAGTGTGCCGATCCGACGGGTAGCCGAGCGTGTGCGTCACGCGGCCGGTGGGATAACGATCATCCGGCAATTCCCACAACTCTTTGACGCCGAGGCTGTATACCTGCGGCTCTTTCCCGTCGTTCAAATTGAGACGTTGCGAGAGCTGTTTAGTCAGAGACCCGCGCACGCCTTCGCCCAAGACCGTCACTTTCGCGAGCAGGTCAACACCCGGCTCAAAATTAGCGCGCCGCTTCCCTTCCTTGTTGATGCCCTTGTCGCCGGTGCGAACGCCGATCACGCGGTCGCGCTCGTCGTATAACATCTCCGCGCCGGGAAACTCCGGGAAGATGTTGACGCCCGCCGC
>JACCRA010000029.1 GCA_013813825.1 Pyrinomonadaceae bacterium
GCTCTCTGCTGCTCGCTAAACTTGCAGCGGAAGCGACCGGGCCGCGACCGGGCGCACCGCCATCGTCAACCCCAGTTCGCGCGAAGCTGATCGTCGAGCACACCAACATCAATCCGAACAAGGCCGCCCATATCGGCCATCTTCGCAATGCCGTGCTGGGCGATACTTTCGTGCGCGTGTTGCGCGCGGCCGGGGAACAGGTCGAAGTGCAGAACTACATCGACAACACCGGCGTGCAGGTGGCTGATGTCGTCGTCGGCTTCAGCCACATTGAAAAGATGGCACTCGCGGACGTGAAGCACCTCGACGCATCGCTGACGCCCGACTATCCTTTCGATTACTACTGCTGGGATTTGTACGCGAAAGTCGGCGTTTTCTACCGGCACGGTAACGCGGAAGCGAAGGAAGATGCGGAACTGTTAAAGCTGCGAAGCGAGACGCTGCACGCCATTGAGGTTGGCAATAATCCGACGGCCGAACTGGCCGATTACGTGGCGACGCGCATCGTGCAATGCCACCTGCGGACAATGGAACGGCTCGGCGTCCGCTACGATGTGCTACCGCGCGAGTCGGAGATATTGCACCTTAATTTCTGGGGACGCGCTTTCGAGCTATTGAAATCGACCGGGGCGATCCGCTTTGAAAGTGAAGGACGCAACGCGGGCTGTTGGGTGATGCCAACCGACCTCCACACCGGCACCGACGAGCACGATTCCGACAAGATCATCGTCCGCTCGAACGGCACCGTGACCTACGCCGGCAAGGACATCGCCTATCAACTGTGGAAGCTCGGTCAACTCGGACTCGATTTTCATTACCGTCCTTTCCACACCTACCCAGACGGCCACACCGTCTGGATCACGACCAGCGAAGCGCAGCCCGGCGAGCAAGTATCCGGCACCGCAAACGGAGACAGCTTCGGCGGCGGGCAACTCGTCTATAACGTCATCGACTCGCGGCAAACTTACACGCAGGATGTAGTGCGGCGGGGCGTCGCGGCGGTCGCGCCGGAAGTCGGCGACAAGGCGAGCGTGCATCTCGATTACGAGATGGTCGCGCTCTCGCCGGCCGCCTGCGCGGAAATGGGCATTGAGTTGAGCGCGGAGGATCGCGCCCGGCCGTTCGTCGAGATGAGCGGGCGCAGAGGATTGGGCGTCAAAGGCGACGACTTGATTAACCAACTGATCGCGGGCGCGCATCGAGAAGTCGCCGCCCGCCACGCCGATCTGGCCGCCGGGGAACAACTTGAAACCGCGCGCGTGATCGCCGTCGGCGCACTGCGTTACTTTTTATTGAAGTGGACGCGCAACTCGATCATCGCCTTCGACTTCGCGGATGCCCTCTCCTTCGAGGGCGAATCCGGTCCCTATTGCCAGTACACGGCCGTGCGCGCCAATTCGATTTTCCGCAAGCTGGAAGCAGGAGGGCGCGAGGCGGCGCAAGAATTGATCGGCGGAACTTTGCACGATCCGATTGTCGCGCAGACGGTGCGGGAAGTCTTCGCCGGCGAGGGCGGAGACGATCTCTGGGCCATCGTCTCGCTGGCCGCGCGGCTCGATGAAGTCGTCGCTCAATCGGCCACGCAGGCCGAACCGGCCTATCTCGCCAAGTATGCCTTTCAACTGGCGCGCTCGTTCAACCTTTTCTACCATCGCCACAAGATCATTTCCGAACAGAACCCGGCGCGTCGCGGGGTGCTGATCGCCATCGCCGATCTCGTCAGAAATCAAATGACCTCCGCGCTCGGCCTGCTCGGCATTCAAGTTCCCGAACGGATGTGAGTGAAACTTTTTAGCGACCGTGCCGCATCTTTGCCGCGCGCCGAACCTATACTAAAGTAGATGAAGACAGTTTTCAGTAAATAACTATCGACGCTGAATGTCGGAAACCGCCGGCTAAAAGCTGAAAACTAAAAACCGTTTCCTGAGGTTACTTATGCTCATCGTCATGAAAGCGGACGCGACCGAGCGAGAGGTCGAGAACGTCGTTCGTATCGTTACTGAATTGGGGTTGCGCGCGCATCCGTTGCCCGGCGCGCAACGCACCGCCATCGGCATTACCGGCAATCACGGCGCGGTCGATGCCACGCGCTTTGAAACTTTGCCCGGCGTCGCCGAGGCGCTCCGCGTCAGCAAGCCTTACAAGCTGATCACGCTCGACCTCAAGCCCGAAAAGACGATCATCCGTGTGGGCGATGCAACCATCGGCGGTGACGAACTGGCGCTCATCGCCGGGCCATGTGCCATCGAGAGCCGCGCGCAGGCTTTCGCCATCGCCGAAATCGTCCGCCGTAGCGGCGCGCGCTTTTTCCGCGGCGGAGCCTTCAAGCCGCGCACTTCGCCTTACGCTTTTCAAGGATTGGGCGAGGAAGGATTGCGTATCCTCGCCGACGTGCGCGAAGCCTACGGCTTGAAGATCGTGACCGAAGCGATGGATGAACACGGCCTCGATCTGGTGGAGAAGTACGGCGACGTGGTGCAGATCGGGGCGCGCAACATGCAAAACTATTCCCTGCTGCGCTGCGCGGGACGCTCGCGTCTGCCGATCCTGTTGAAGCGCGGGTTGTCGGCGACGCTCGACGAATGGCTGCTGGCCGCCGAATACATCATGGCCGAAGGCAACTACAACGTGATCCTCTGCGAACGCGGCATCCGCACTTTCGCGCAGCACACGCGCAACACGCTCGACTTGGCCGCGATTCCGGCGGTGCGCCGCGTTTCGCATCTGCCCGTCGTGATGGATCCGTCGCACGGCACCGGCAAGAACTACATGGTGACGCCGCTCGCCCGCGCGGGCGTGGCCGTCGGTTGCGACGGGTTAATCATCGAAGTCCACGATCAGCCCGAACGCGCTCTCTCCGACGGCGCGCAGGCCTTAACGCTCGAACAGTATGAGCAACTGGTGCCGGAAGTGCGTGCCATTCACGAAGTGATCACGCCTGCCCACGTCGCCTGAAGTGGCAAAGACGTTTATGGGCTGAAAAGCCGCGCCCTCTCGCGAGAGGGCGCGGCCTTCCGACACCCTACCGAAACGCCCGTCGGGCGCAAACTCAATTCACTTGGCCTCGTAGAATGTCCGGCAGTTTTTTGGTGAAAACTGAGCGCGGCATGACGTGATCGATGCCGGACGCTTTCGCCCGCCGGTGTAGTTCAGTCTGGACGTGCGAGAAGAAGCCGACAACGGGGATGTCGCGCGTCGTCTGATTTGCCTTAATTCTTTCAGCGGCCTCGAAGGCGTCGTAGCGTTGCAAATGCAGATCGACGATCACCAGCAGTGTCTCACCGTCAGCTAATAGTTTTTCGAGCGCGTCGAGGTTTCGCGCAAAATCCACTTTGACGCCGAGTTGTTCGGCCGTGGCGCGAATCCTTGCGGCAAAAAACATGTCATCGACGGCGACCACGATGTTTGACTTCATTTATAATCCAATGCGGAACGATTCAGTTTGTGAAACACGCAAATTGTGCGACGGGCGACGGGCGCGCGTAAAGGAGGCCGGGAGATTTTGGCGATGGCGGAAAAACATCCGGTGACCGGATTGATCGAGACGGGAACGGCGCACCC
>JACCRA010000032.1 GCA_013813825.1 Pyrinomonadaceae bacterium
GCGTAGCGGTTCGGGCTGCTGATCATCCCGGCAATCATGGCGGCCTCGGCCAGCGACAAATCTTTCAACTCTTTGCCGAAATAGACACGCGCCGCTTGCTCGACGCCGCGCACCGCGAACGTCCCACGCTGGCCGAGGTAAATTTCATTGCAGTAGAGCGCGAGGATGTCCTGCTTCGACAGGCGGCGCTCGATGGCGGTCGCGATCATCGCCTCGTTGTACTTGCGTTGCAGTGTGCGTTCGGGCGTCAGGTAAGTATTTTTGACGAGTTGCTGTGTGATGGTCGAGCCGCCTTGCCCTCGTATCCGTGCGCTGTTGGTCCCCCAGCCGGCCCAACTGAGAAGCGCGCGGCCGACGCCGGCGGCGTCCACGCCTTCGTGCTCGAAAAAGCGGCGGTCTTCGATGGAGAGAATGGCGTGGACGAGGACGGGCGGTAAGTGCTCGTAGGTGAGTGTGCGACGCTCGCTGGTCTTCGTTGCGGCGTCGTGCGTCAAAGCTTCCGGCTCCAGCGTGAAAGATTCGACGCCCACTCCGTCGGCGCTGATCGAGTCAATGCGCTCCTTGCCGGTGAAAGTGACGTGGACGACTTCGGGCGCGCTTGTTTCCTGTTCGCCGCCGCCCTGTCGCGGGCGAATCTCGATCACATTGTTCTTGATGGCAAACGCGCCGTTCCAGACGTTGCTCGCCGCGTTCTCGACGTATCCAGTGCGGCGTAGCGACTCGATCAGGCGCTCGCGAGAAAAGTTTTGGCCGGGGCGCAACTCGCGCGGCGCGGCATAGATGCCGGCGCGGCTCATCAGATAGCCGGACGCCAATCGCTCGTCAACAATTTGCGCGGCCTCGTAATACGAATAACCCACCGCGACGCCGAGCAACACCAACGGCACGAGCATGGCGAGGACGAAGATATGGCGCAGGTAAGATGTCTGGCGCGCTCGCTCAGCGGCGGCGCGCGCGGCGTGCCGTGCGTTGCCGAGACGCGGCAGGCGGCGTGGCTCGTGGAGCGATTTAACTTCAATCGTCATGGTCGTCAGTCACCTTATCAACCTGCGTTGCTGGCGTCTTCCGTGTACACGTCAGCCTGACTTCGGCATGCTGCTTCCGTGCCGCTCACTCGTGCAATTATCGTGATAAAAGTTAAACGACTAATCGATGATGGATTCTCTGCCCTACTAAAATTTACCGCTGTGCGACTTTGGAGGCCGAGACAGCGCCTGCCGTCGAGTCGGTGTCCGAACTTGCCCAATGTGAAAAGGTCGCCGTCGAGAGAGCAAAAGCGATCATGACTATTAAGATGGCGATTAGCTGGGCAAAAATTTTGGTTAGCTCTTTCATTTCAATCCCCTTCGACCTTCGGGACGATCTAGAAGAGCAATGTTTATGCCAACAATGTTTAAGGTGTCTTTAATTAACCTCAGACGTAGGCTTAACTAATGAAATGCGAAGAGTTATCGAAGGCGATAACTTCTTGAGAGGTGAAATCGGAAGGTCTGGTCGTTGCCGTTGTGGTCTTTTTTGGTACAAGCGATTGAAAGCTGAAAAAGGAAACGGCGCACTGAAACGAAACGCGCTGAGGCTTCATAACTTCGCCGTTCGATATGTTGGAGCATTCGCCGACGGGCGGTTTATCGTCACCGTCTTGAATAGTGGCGGACGCGCACATTAACGCGCCGAGTAAAGCGCGGTCGAGGGGTTATAAGTCCTCCAATCGAACCAGTAGTCTTTCAGCACAGCGATCTTTTTCAATTGCCAGCCGGCCAACTGCCCGCCGACGGCCGTGCCGGTAAAATCCCATTCGCTGCCGGTCTGCGCGTCCATCAGCCGCGAATTGGTCTCGCCGGCCTTCGCATAAAATTCCAATTCGCGGCCGTCGAGCGTCGTCTCGAAAGCGCGCACCGATTGCCCATCCTCGCTCATGACGATGACTAGCGGCACGCCACCAAAAGTGTCCACGAGTGGCGACTGTTGCCGGAGCGCGTCAAGCGGGTAGGCTTTCGCCTCGTTGTTCACCTTGAGGCCGACGACGAGTGTGCGCGGCGACAGCGAATCATTCTCACTAGCAACGTGGACGACTGGCATTTGTGCCGTCTTCGCTTCCCAATTTTCGGAGAACTTGCGCCACGCTGTCGTGTTGTCCGGCTTGAGGACGCGCCCGCCGGATGGATGCTCGCGCCGCCACGTCGCG
>JACCRA010000038.1 GCA_013813825.1 Pyrinomonadaceae bacterium
GCGTCGGCGAGCAAGGTTGAGATACTCGTCATGTTCGTTTTCACATCCCGCATAGCAAAACACCCGCAAGGGTTGAGACTTGTTAGGTGTTTTGGTTTGAAGGCTGCGCTTGCGGTTTATGCAGTTGTGCTTGTGCTGATAGCTTTAAGCCTCTTGCGCACCTTCGTCGCCACACCCGCTAAGCCGGTGCCGAGTAGCACGAGTGTCGCCGGTTCGGGCACCGTCGTTATCGTCCCGTTGAAGTTGAGCGTACTGTTGGTAAAGCCGCTCGGTAAGATCGTTACCTGTCCGTCGGCCAACAGACTTCCGGTCGCGCCGGCGAATAAACCGGTGCCGCCCGTGATGCTGAAGATAAATGAGACGAGTTGGATGTTGTTTACAAATGGCGAAGAACTCCCGCTGATCGTGCCGAAAAGGGTGCTCCCGTTAGCGAAGTTATACGTGAAGAGTCCGTTCGAGACAATCCCCGTGGTAGGGTTAGTGCAGAAACTCTCCTGCGTGGTGAACGCCCCGAAGTTAGAAGTGCCAGTGCCAGGGCTGGGAGTGACTAGCAGATTCGGCGCGCCGCCGCATCGTCCGACGTTCAGAACGGGGGCGGGTTATTTAAGGCCGTGCGGCTGCCGGTAAAAGCTATGGTGTCAGCCCGTGCGACAGAAGCCGCGCCGAGACACAAAACGGTAACGGCAAGCAACAGTGTTAATCGTATATCCTTCATGGTTTCTCCTTACTTTCTTTCCGTTTCAGTATTCACCGATGCAACCTCAGCAGGTCGCGCAGCTTGGAATTCGGTCTTCGTCGCGGAATCTCATCAGCCACGACACCGCTTGTGGACGTACCCTTGTCCTCATCCTCGGGAGCGGGTAGGGCGACCTCCTGCTCGTCAGGGATGATGTCGATGATGGTCGGATCGGAGGTTGAATTATGATCAGCCGTGGCGTCGCTGCCCTCGACCGACATTACCTGGCGGGTGTATCTGATGACCTCAATGCGGCGCGTCCTCTTCACGTCGGACTCCTTGCTGTTCTATTGCGGCGGAGCTTGGCGAGGGCTATAATCCCGTCCGCCCGACCCATCTGCCGCTCAAACATTGCGACTGTTACTTTCGACCACGCTAGACCAGACACTTTAGCCGCGAGCGGGCGCGCTTGTAACGAAAGTTAAGCGAAAGGAAGAGGAAAACTGAGCGAAAGTTCCTCGAAACTTACTCCTTTCGGTGTCTCTCCGGTTTAAGATCAAGCGGTGGACAACCGTGAGCCACGATCAGATACATCTTGTTGAAGACTTTACGCTCGACATCGGGCGCGGCTGCCTGCTGCGCGATGGCGAGGAAGTCCACCTGCGCCCACAGTCCTACGAGGTGCTCAAGTACTTGGCTGAAAACCAGGGACACCTCATCAGCAAGGATAAGCTCATCGAAGATGTCTGGCAGGGGCGGGCGGTGACGGACGGCTCACTCGGTAAGTGCATCGAGGAGGTGCGCGAGGCGCTCGGTGAGAATGCACGGCAGTATGTTCGCAACGTGCGGGGGCGCGGCTACATCCTTGACCCCGAAGCAGGTAAGTATAAGAAGTTAGCGACCAGCGCAATACAGACAGAACAAATTGATCTGATCAGGGTAGTCGTTGAGGAGGAGACGGAAGGCGAGGACGATCAGGCGGCTTCTCAACCCGCCGCTCTGCTGGTACACGCCGCAACGTCAGCAACGACGGCAAAAGCTAGTGCGGCGCACGCGGCGTCGAACGCTAAGTATGTGGTCGGCAGCGTCAAACGCCATAGGCGAGGGGCGTTGCTGGTGCTGGCGACCACTGTCATTGCAGCCGCCATAGCCGCCTTCGCCTACCTCAAATACTTCGACGGTCGCTCACAAGCGATCACTTCCGTTGCGGTCTTGCCTTTCGCGAACGCGAGCGCGAATCAGAATTTGGAATATCTATCCGACGGCATCAGCGAAAACCTCATTAACGCCCTTTCGCAACTGCCGCAAATGAAGGTCATCGCCAGAAACTCTGCCTTCGAGTATAAGGGCAAAGACGCAGACCCACAGGAAGTAGCTAAAGCGCTTGGCGTGCAGGCAATTCTGACGGGGCGCGTCATGCAGCGCGGCGATGATTTAGTGGTGAGCGCAGAACTGGTGGATGCGAGGGATAGGACACAGGTTTGGGGCGGGCAGTACAGCCGCAAGGCGACAGACATTCAGGCGATACAGGAGGAGATCGCGCGCACAATCTCTGAGAAGCTGCGCTTACGGTTGAGCGGCGCGCAGGAGCAGCAGTTGACGAAGCGCGCGACCGAGAACACACAGTCATATCAGTTTTACTTGAACGGATTGTTCAACCTGCGGATGGGCGGGTTCGAGAACGTCAGGAGAGCGCTTGATTACTTCAACCAAGCGGTGACGCTCGACCCGAACTTTGCGCTCCCTTGGGTCGGGGTGGCTAACGCCAACCGTTACCTTACGTTCCATAGTTTGCTCGACCCTAAAGAGCCGCTCGCCAAAGCGAAGGCGGCGGCGCAGAAGGCGCTGGAGTTGGATGAGACACTGGCTGAGGCGCACGTGGCGCTGGCAGGTATCAAACAGGATGAGTGGGAATGGGCGGGAGCGGAGCATGAATACAAGCGCGCCATCGAGTTAAACCCGAACTTAGCAGAGGCTCACAACAGGTACGCACAGTATTTAGCGACGATGGGGCGGCACACGGAAGCACTGGACGAGAACGAGCGCGCGCAGGAGTTGGATCCTCTGCGGCTTGGCTTGAGGCGTCAAGAGGCGTCGTTTTTATATCTTGCGCGGCGTTACGATGAGGCACTCGAAAAGCAGCAGCAAGCTGTCAAGATGGAATCGGACTTCCGCTATTCGCACTTCAATCTCGGCTTAATGTATGCGGCGAAGGGAATGTACGAGCAAGCCATCAATGAGTATCAAGAGTTCATCAGCATTGAAGGGGAGACGACGAACTCTCAAATCTATCTGGGCTATGCCCTAGCGATGTCAGGCAAGAGGAGTGAGGCGCAGGCTATCCTCGACAAGCTGATGAGGACCAAAGAGTACGTCTCGCCCGCGGAGTTGGCGGTGCTCTACGTCGGGCTGGGAGATAAAGAGTGGGCGATTGCTTCGCTCGAAAAAGCCTACGCCGCGCATGACATCCGACTGCAATACCTCAAAGTTGATCCGTACTATGACAGCCTGCGTTCGGACCCACGCTTCGCGGCTCTCATCAGACGCATGAATCTTGAGTAATCAAAGTAGAGTCCGCCGCAGGATTGCGGGAGAACCAATTCCCCATTCTTGCTCCGACGACAAGCTTATGAGTAAACTCGCGGCTCAATTTGAATTGGTTTCGCCGTTTAAGTTTCTATGAAAGCACGTATTGACGCGATCCTCCAACGCGAACAAGCCGAGTATCTTGACGCGCTGTTGCCACCAAGCGATGCTTTGCTCCAAGAGATGGAGGCTTACGCCCGCGAACATAAAACGCCGATTGCCGACCGGGAAGTGGCGCTCTTTCTGGAGATCACCGCGCGGACTACAAACACGCGGCGAATCTTGGAGATCGGGATGGCCATCGGCTACTCGGTCATCCATTTCGCCAGAGGCATGAATGGTAACGGAATTGTGGTTACCGTCGAGCCGGACAACGAAATGATCGGGACGGCAGAAAAATTTATCGAGCGCGCCGGATATACGAACCATGTTCGCGTCGAACGCGGGCGCGCTCTTGATGTTTTACCGCGCCTAAGGGAAACATTCGATCTCATTTTTATTGACGCGCTGAAGGAAGAGTACGCTGAATACCTCGAACTGTCTTTGCCGTTGCTGCGCGCGGGCGGAGTTGTGCTCGCGGATAATCTGCTGTGGGGCGGGCAAGTGGCGACCGTCGAGCGAAACGAAAAGCAGAAAACTTCCACCGAAGCGATACGGGAATTCAATCGGCGATTCGTCAACCACCCGCAACTGCGCGCCGTCGTGCTGAGCGTCGGCGACGGACTCGGCTACGCGGTAAAACTTTAACTCGTCGCTTCGGAAATGATCGTTCAAGACACAGAACACGGGCGGGCGCGGGCGGCTGAGGAGATCGCTAAAGGCAACGTCGTCGCTTTTCGCACCGACACTTTCTACGGCCTCGGCGCGAATCCTTTTAACCAAGACGCGGTGCGTAGATTGGTTTCGCTCAAATCGAGAGAACGAAAGCCGGTGCTGATTGTTATTAGCGAAGTCGCGCAGGTCGAGCGTCTGTTCGAACGCCGGACGAAGTTGTTTGAAGATTTAAGCGCGCGCTTTTGGCCCGGCGCTTTAACGATCATCGAACGAGCGCAAATGAATTTAACTCATGATTTGACGGCCGGAACAAAAACCATCGGCGTGCGCTTGCCGGATGATGAGGATGTACGCGACTTCTTGCGTTCATGCGGAGGCGCGCTGACGGCGACGAGCGCGAACGCCCCCGGCGCGCCGCCCGCGCGCACGGCGGCGGAAGCGGCAGAATACTTTCCGTCGCTCCTGATTTTAGACGGTGTGGCGGCGCGAGGAGAGCAACCGTCGAGCGTCTTGGACATCAGCCGCGCGCCGCGCGTAAGCATTATCCGTGAAGGCGCGGTCAAGTTCGACGAATTGCAAAAAGCTTTGCGCGGTATGAACGCGGAATTGGAAATGAACGCGGGCGTGAGAGTTGAAGCGTGAACTTCGCCCGCGTAGGTCTAGCAAGATCAATTGTTCTCAAGTGTTAGCTTACGGATGAATCTCCAATCGCCGCTTGGATCGACTTCGATATTGCCGACACTCTTGCGGGCGATGATCATGTTCGCCGGATACCATAGCGGAAGCAT
>JACCRA010000086.1 GCA_013813825.1 Pyrinomonadaceae bacterium
GTCGTCCACCGCGCCGACGGTGAGACGCTGGAAGTGCCGGTCATCCTCCGCATCGATACGCCCATCGAGATTGAGTATTACCGCCACGGCGGCATCCTGCCCTTCGTGCTGCGCCAGTTGATGCAGCAGGCATGAGAAAGCAGAAGGCAAGAAGCAAAAGTGAATAGGGACTTCCGGTCTTCGTTTTTGCCTGCTTTCTGCTTTCTGCCTTTTGCCTTCGCGGTTGAACCTTTGGCTTTCACGATACTCGGAGTGGGCGTCCTCTTCTTCGTGGCTTACGATGTTTACGCCACGATCCTCGACGCGCGCTCGCAAGCCGGTCCTTTAAGCGAGACGCTCAATCGCAACGTGTGGCGAGTAGCGCGGTGGGTAGGATTCCGTCTGTCGCGTCCGCGCCGTCACCGCATCCTGAACTTTGTCGGCCCGCTGTTGCTGCCTACGCTGATCATCATTTATTTGATTCTCCTGATCAGCGGCTTCGCTCTCATTTACTACCCACGGATGCCCGCGCAGTTCAATGTGCCGGGCGGGGCCAGCACGCCGACATGGGCTGAGTCAATCTATTTTAGCGGCACCTCCCTCACCACCCTCGGCTTCGGCGACATCACTCCGCGCACGGTGCAGATGCGCCTCGTCGCGCTAATCGAGGCCGCGACCGGGTTCGGCTTGATCTCTCTGGCTGTCACCTACCTGCTCTCAGTGTATGGGGCGCTAGAGCACAAGCGCGTCGTTGCGCTCTCGATTTATCATCAGTCCGATGAGGGCGCGAACGTCGCCAGCCTCATCTCTTACTACTTCATCGGCGGGCGCTTCCACGGCCTCGATGCGTCATTGCGCGCCGCCGCCCGTGACCTCCAATCGCTCAACGAGTCGCACGTCGAACACCCGATCATTCATTACTTCCACCCGTTCCAAGTCTATAAGAGTCTGCCGCGCGTGCTGTTCCTGACGTTGGAGACTTGCTCGGTGATCCAATCGTGTCTCGACGAGGAAACTTATGCGGAGTTGCGACAACACCCGGAAGTGCGAACGCTGGCCGCGACCGGGCGACATGTGCTGGTGGCGATGGTCGAGGCGCTTAACCTCGAAACTCTCACGCGCCGGCGCAAGGAACTGAAGTTTGAAGAAGCGCGGCGCTGGAAGGCGCGCTATGATCAGACGTTCGATCAACTAATTGCCGCCGGCATCTCCACCAGACGTGAGCGCCACGCTGGCTACGAAGACTACCGCGCGCAGAGGGAAGAGTGGGAGGCGAAACTCTACCGCCTCGCCGGCCACCTCGGCTACGACTGGGACGAAATCACCGGCGACCGCGATCTCCAATACGCCGCCGACGAGGAGATGGAGCAGCCGCGCCCTTAAATGATGAATGCGGAATGATCAATGATGAATGAAAGACAATCGCCCTTCATTCATCATTGATCATTCCGCATTCATCATTTCCTTTTTGCCTACGGCAAAAAGCTGGCGCGGCCATGTCTGCCGATTCGCATGTCGGTTAGCCAGTCGAGCCAGCGCCAGCGGAGGGCGCGCGGCGCGAGGTGTTCGGTAATAGCGGGCGCGTGTTGTGTGCGGTTGTCGCCGAGAGTGAGCGTCGCGTCGCCGAGAAAGCGCAGGTAGAAGTAGCTGGCGTCCACAATCTTTTGTTGGTTCACATGAAGCGTCAGATGTTTGGTTTGCTCCTCGAAGGCGATCTCGATGGCGCGCGAAAAGCGCACGCCAAAGTGATGACGCCGGGCGCGGTCGGAAGTGAAAACCGCCGCATGTCGGGAGAGTTGATCGCGGCGGATGAGAAAGACGCGGGTGCTGTCAATTTGTTCGACAATCTCGCGGTAACGGTAAAAAACCACTGTCGCGTCAGGGAAGTGCGCGCGCCCCCACTGCCACGAGGCGACGGTGGCCGGCAGCCAACGTTGATCTCGATTGTGATCGTGATAGCCGACGCCCGCGAATTGTTTTTGACCAAATGCCTGTTGCTCCTGACCGCCAACGTTGTACGAACCGCTGACGCGACAACGCGGGGCGACCAGATTCCATTCATGCGAGTGAGCGCCGCCACCGCTTCCCGGCGTTTCATCAACTCTCACATAATCGCCCTCTATCATTTCCCAAGTGAATGTCCCGCGAAGCCTCTGCCCGCCGCGCAACGGTTCGTCGAGCATGAGCCGGAAGCGCCGTTCAGCGCCAGACTCTTCGAGTTGAAAATAACTCGCGCCGATGCGGCATGCGGGGCGCGTGCGGCTCGCCTGAAAATCAACGGCCGTGTACTCGTTGACGACGCGCAACGCCGGGCGTCCGTCGCGGTAGAGACAAAAAGAGACAGCCGGGAAT
>JACCRA010000093.1 GCA_013813825.1 Pyrinomonadaceae bacterium
GCAAAGTTCGTCAGCGTGTAGTTGATCTGGCTGCTCACCAGATACTGACAATAATCTAAGCGCGTCGGTCGGGTGTTGAGTGCCATGCGCTAATTATCAGCATTTTGATCACTTTGCGTAAGTCCTATGTTTACATCTCACAAGTTTACCTTGAGGAGATCTGCCATGAAGAAAATACTTTCGCTCGTGCTTATTGTTTCCGCGCTGTCCGGCTGCACACAAACAGAAGTTCGTTCAACCGCCGCTGGCGACTCAAGCTGGCAGGCGTTCTTGCCTCAGTGGGAAGAGTCCCAGTCTCGGTTCATCACTGGTGATCCCACTCTGTGGAAGCAGAATGCCTCGCAACGCGACGACGCCACGATATTGGGTGCGTTTGGTGGCTATGAAAAGGGCTGGAACGAGGTCGGCCCGCGTTACGATTGGGCGTCATCCCAATACAAAGACAGCGGAGCCAAGTTGAAGGTCGAATACATCAGCACCGGAGTCAGCGGAGACATGGGTTTCACCGTGTCGATTGAGCGACAAGAAGAAGTGCGTTTGGGCGGTCAGCAGAACCCGACTCAGCGAGCGTTGCGCGTCACGCAAATCTTTAGAAAGGAAGGCGGTGCTTGGAAACTCCTGCATCGTCACGCTGATCCACTCATGGAAAAGAAGTCACCTCCCGCAGTCACGCGGAAGTAAGGACTAAACCGAAACCCGAATAGTTTAGTTGAAAATAGACGCCATCAGGGTGTTTCGGATATGAAAAACGAGTTGGTCAAAGATGCTTCCCAATCACGGGCGGCATCTCAACGGCATGAAGCTGACAGCGAGTCAGCGCGCCCCTCATCGCTAACTTGCCAATAGCGAGGTTGAATGCGCGGCAGTTTATGCCGGGCGTTAGGTGGCAGTGTTGAGCCGTGAATTAGCGGTCGATTCTGATTCTGTGTCAACCTTTCAATATGAAAACTTTAAATGATCTGCTTGAGAACAACCGCGCGTGGGCGACGAAAATTAACGCTTCCGATCCTCAATTCTTCCGGAACTTGTCGCGCCAGCAATCACCGAATTATCTGTGGATCGGCTGTTCGGACAGCCGCGTGCCGGCGGATCAACTCGTCGGACTCCCGCCGGGAGGGTTGTTTGTCCACCGCAACGTCGCCAACGTCGTCATCCACACGGACCTGAACTGTCTGTCGGTCATCCAGTATGCCGTGGATGCGCTCAAAGTGAAGCACATCATCGTGTGCGGGCATTACGGGTGCGGCGGCGTTAAGGCCGCCCTCTCCAACAGTAAGTTAGGGTTAATCGACAACTGGCTGCGGCACGTACAGGACGTGATGGAGAAACACGTCGAATTGCTGGCCGCGGCCGGAGACGAGTCGCAGTGTGTGCGCCTGCTCTGTGAACTGAATGTCATCGAACAGGTCGTCAACGTGTGTCAGACGACGATTGTGCAACAGGCATGGGAGCGCGGGCAGGAGTTGTCAGTCCACGGATGGATTTACGGGCTGGAAGACGGCCTTCTGCGAGACCTAAAGATGAGCCTCACGGGCCGTAGTGAGGTGGCGGGAAGCCACGCCGCCGCCGTTGCCGCTGCGGCCGCCGCAAGAGCCGACGCCTGACGAATCGTTCGCCGCGGACGCGCCAACAATTTCACCCCTGCCAGCAGCAACATCGCGGCACGCCGTTAAGCTTTACGTCATGAGTCAGAGAACATTCCCCCGGTCGGCGCTTGTTGTCGCGTGCGGCTTGTTGTTGCTGCTGCTGGCGGCCCTCGCGCCGCTATCCGGCTGCGGCGCGCGGCGGACGCCGAACCTTGAGCGGATTTTCGCGGCGACGAAGACGCGCAAAGGCAAGCCGCCGATCATCGTCGTGCCCGGTATCCTCGGCTCGCAACTGGTTAATCAGAAGACGCGGGAAGTCGTCTGGCCGTCGGCCTTTCGCTCCGCGACAGACGGATTGGCGCTGCCGCTTTCGCCCGACCTCGCCGCGAACCGCGACGGCTTGGTGGCCGAGCGGATCGTCGAGACGGCGAAACTCGCGCGCCTCGCGCCGGAAGTTTACGTCTATTACGAACTGCTCAAGGCGCTCAGGGAGTACGGCGGCTACCGCGACGGCGATTGGGACCACCCGCCGCCCG
>JACCRA010000435.1 GCA_013813825.1 Pyrinomonadaceae bacterium
GACAAGTAGCACAGCTTCGACTGCCTTGCAATCGCAAATCAAAAATCAAAAATCAAAAATACTTTCACTTCTGGTAAGGCAACCCGCGCGTGATCGTGTAAGCCCGGTAAAGCTGCTCGGCCAGCACGACGCGCGCCATCTCGTGCGTCAGCGTCAAACGTGAGAGCGACCAACTCACGTCCGCGCTCTCTTTCACCCCCCGCGACACGCCGAGATGTCCGCCGATGACAAACGCCACTTCCTTCGTTCCACATGTCTGCCAATTCTCGATTTGCCCGGCCAATTCCGTCGAACTCCACTGCTCCCGCCCTTCCACGTCCAGCAACACCGTCACCGCGTCGGCACGCAATGCGTCAACAATCCGTCCGCCCTCTTCATCCAGCATCACGCGCTCATCCCGGCCCTCACTCTCGCGCAGTTCCGTCACTTCGCAGCGCACGAAACGATTGAGCCGCTGCAAGTAATCGGCGACCAGCGCCCGCAGATGCTCGTTCCTCGTCTTCCCGACCCAGATGAGACGCAAACGCACGGCTACAGGGATGAGGGCGGAGGGATAAGGGATAAACAAAGCAGGACGAATAGGCTGTTATTTTTATTCATCCCTCATCCCTCCGCCCCTCATCCCTTCCACAACGCGCCAGCCTCTCGTAGAGGTTCTTGCGGCTGATGCCGAGCAGGCGCGCGGCCTCCGACTTGTTGCCCTTCGTATAGGCGAGCGTCTCGACAATATACTCGGACTCGATCTCGGAGAGCGTCGGGCGCTTTTCCCGCCGCTTCCGTAATGCGCCGGCGACCGTGACGCTCTCCGGTAAATCCTTTGCCTCAATAAACTCGCCATCAGTCATGATCACGGCCCGCTCTAAGACGTGGGACAGTT
The DNA here is from genome assembly GCA_013813825.1 of Pyrinomonadaceae bacterium. Taxonomy (GTDB): domain Bacteria; phylum Acidobacteriota; class Blastocatellia; order Pyrinomonadales; family Pyrinomonadaceae; genus JACCRA01. The sequence goes on from JACCRA010000435.1 coordinate 878, forward strand.
CGCGGACGTTGCCGGGATAATCGTAATCTTCCAACGCCGCAAGCGCCGCGCGTGATAGATTCAACTTCCGCCGGCCGTGCTTCGTGGCGTAAGTCTCGACGAACCGCGCGGCCAGTTCCGGCACATCCTGCGGCCTCTCCCGCAAAGGCGGGACGTGAATCCGCACTACGTTCAAGCGGTAGAAAAGATCGGGGCGGAAATCGCGCCGCCTCACCGCCCCATCGAGATCAACATTCGTCAAGGCGATTAGCCGCGCGTCGATTCGCAGCGTCAGACGGCCGCCGAGCCGCTCGAATTCGCGCCGCTCAATGACGCGGAGCAGCTTGGCCTGCGCGTCCAGAGTAAGATGCGCGATCTCATCGAGCACCAGCGTCCCTTTGTGCGACGCCTCCAAACGCCCCGGCTTCGCCTGCGTCGCGCCGGTGAAAGCGCCCCGCTCATAACCGAACAACTCGGCTTCGAGCAACTCGCCCGGCAACGCCGCGCAGTCGATTTTCACTAGTGGGCGCCGGGCGCGCGGCGAACGCCAGTGAATGTACAGTGCAAGCGCGTCTTTACCCGCGCCTGATTCGCCGGTCACGAGGACGTTAGCGTCCGTCACGGCGACGCGCCCGGCGAGGCGCACCGCCTCGCGCATCAATTCGGATTGCGCGACCAACTCGATCACGGCTGCCCGCCCGCCGCACTACCACCGCCGCCGCCGCCCGCCTCGCCGCGCAACTCCGCCGGCAACACGATGCGCGCCGCCTCGCGCCACAGCCTTTCGAGATCGTAAAAGCGTCGGGACTTGTCCTCGAAAATGTGGAAGATGAAATCTCCGTAATCGAGCAGCACCCACTCGGCCGTCTTATACCCTTCGACACGGGCGGCGCGCGTGCCTTCCTTCTTGAGCCGCTCAACCACCTCGTCGGCAATCGCCTGCACCTGCCGCGTGTTGGTCCCGCTCGCGATCAGAAAGTAATCGGTGAAGCTGGCGAGCGGGCGCAGATCGAGCGCCACGACATCGAGCGCCTTCTTGTCGCTCGCCGCGCGCAACGCCGACCACACTCGCTCGTCCATCGCTTCAATCGCAGGCTCAACTGCCGTGCCCGGCTCCTCCGGGTTAGTTCGCTCCGGCGTCTTCAGCGTGTCGGGCGTGGTGTCCTCCGGCGGCATTGGTTCTATCTGTTTCATGCGCTTCCCTGTACAGCTCGTATTTCTCGATAAAATTTGCGACCGGCGGCGGAAGCAACGTCGTGGCGTTCAGCCGCTCATCCTCGCCGCCGCCGAGGGCGCGGCGGATCTCTGTCGCGGAGACATCCATTTGCACCGTGTCGGTGAAGAAGATCCCGGCCTCATGGTCCTCGACTGATCGCGCGATCACTTCGTCACCGGCTCCGCGTAGATCAACGATCCGCGCGCGGACGGCTTCCGTCACGTGCTCTGTGCCGAGCACGTGGCCGGGTCTGGTGATGACGACGTGATCGGTCAAAGTCAGCACGCGCTCCCACTCGCGCCATGTGTCGATCTCCATCCACGAGTCGGCCCCCATCACGAAAAAGAGCCGCGCGCTCTGACCAAACTCCGCGCGCAAGCGCGCCAACGTCTCGACGGTGTAAGGCCGCTCCGGCGCTTCAAGCTCAACGGGCGAGACGAATAGGCGCGCATCTTCCTGCGTCGCGAGCCCGAGCATCGCGAAACGGTGCCACGCCGAAGTGGGCGGAGCGTCCCGCTTGTGCGGCGCGACGTGGGCCGGAATGAAAAGAACAATGTCGAGCGCGAACAATTTCAGCAGTTCTCGCGCGACCGTAAGATGGCCGACGTGTACGGGGTCAAACGTCCCGCCGAAAAGCGCGATGCGCTGTTGCCTCATGTCGCCTACGTTTCAGACCCTCGGCCTAAGCACTTAAAGAGGTTTCCGGCGAGAACACGTCGGAGACATCTTCACCCAGCCTCTCGCGTAGCCACAGATACCGCTTGAGATAGCTCCGTCTTCTCACCGATGCGATCAAGCTCTCGCGCCACTTGCTGAACCAATTCGCGCACGCCGTTGTTAGTCACGGCGGAAATGGCGAAGAAAGCCCGGCCGTCTTCCGCCGCGCGGTGGCGCAGACGCTCCAACCGCTCCGGCTCGTCAAGTGCGTCGAGTTTCGTCGCTATGACGAACTGCGGGCGTTCAAATAATTGCTCGTCGTAAGCGCGCAACTCACGGTTAATGATCTCGTAGTCGCTCACCGGATCGCGCCCGGCCAGAGACGAAACGTCCACGAGATGCAGCAGCAGTTTGGTGCGCTCGACATGGCGCAAAAAACGGTCGCCTAAACCAGCGCCTCCGTGCGCGCCCTCAATGAGTCCGGGGATGTCCGCGACGACAAAAGTGCGGAAGTCGCCGAGATCAACCACGCCGAGGTGCGGCTCCAGCGTCGTGAAAGGGTAGTCGGCGATTTTCGGCTTGGCGGCGGAGATGGTGGAAATCAAAGTTGACTTGCCCGCGTTCGGAAAGCCCACGAGCGCGACATCCGCCAGCAGTTTAAGCTCCAACTGTAGTTGGCGCTCCTCGCCGGGGCTACCTTCTTGATGGTAGCGCGGCGCGCGGTTGGTCGAAGTGGCGAAGTGCGAATTGCCGAAGCCGCCGCGCCCGCCACTGGCCGCCAGAAAACGCCTGCCCGGCTCGGATAGATCGGCGAACTGCTCGCCCGTCTCCCCGTCCAACACGAGCGTGCCCACCGGAACGCGCACGGTGGCGCTCTCGCCGTCGCGCCCGGAGCGGTTCGAGCCTTCGCCGTGGCGACCGCGATCCGCACGGTGCTCCGGGTTGTAGCGTAAATGCAGCAACGTGTTGAGCGAGTTGTCGGCTTCAAGCCACACGTCGCCCCCGCGCCCGCCGTCGCCGCCCGACGGCCCCCCGCGCGGCACAAACTTTTCGCGCCGGAACGCCGTCACGCCGTTTCCGCCATGCCCCCCCTGCACCAAAATTTTAAC
>JACCRA010000149.1 GCA_013813825.1 Pyrinomonadaceae bacterium
ACGCCTCCGGCTAATAGTCCTCGTCTTCGTCGTCCCCTAGTTTCTCATCGTCTTCGTCGATGATGTCGAGTTCGACGGGATCAAGCCCGACCACTTCCAAGTCCGTCCCGCACTCGTCGCACTCGACCGCATCGCCTTTGTCAATATCTGTCCCGACGTGAACTTCGGCCGCACATTCTGGGCATGTTCCGGTTGGCACTGCTCTCCACCTCCTGCAATTTAACCAAATGAGAGGAACACCCGCAGCTTTACCGGGGAGACCTCAGTTCTGCAATTTGTCAGGTTTAAGACTTCCGACAATCTAACCGCCCCCGCTTGATTTTGCAATACTCAATTCTTACATTTGAATAGGCTGGCAAAGGTTGCAACCCGGCTTGTCTGATTATCCTCGCCTGAACAACTTTTCGACCCCTGCGCGCGTCTAAAACTGTGATGAGCAATGTTCAAATAAGTGGGAAATTGAAGACCCGACGCGTTGGTGCTAAACTCACTCCGCCAACTGCCAGAGCGATTCTGACTCGCGCGCAGGCACGGCAAGAATAGCTTGCAAAATCTCCGATCAGACAGTTCAGTTTGAATGTTTGATTACATAGCGCATTAACCACCCCCATTCGTCTTTTTGCGATTTGCCAGGCCGGACTTAGCAAAAGTCTGCCGCAGGGAGATAAAAATCGATGATTCGTCAGTTTTCTCGAAATGGTTTTGTGGTTCTGTTTGCTATTCTGACCCTCGGTTTCGCAGCCCACGCGCAATCTTCCACCTCTGATTTTCCCCACATCAAGATTAAGAACTTCGGCCAGATGGACGAGCGTTTTTACCGTGGCGCGCAGCCCAAAGAGGACGACTATCAAGACCTTGCCGCGCTTGGCGTCAAGACCGTCATCGACTTACGCGACGATCCGAAGGATTACGCGCAACCGCTGGTCGAATCGTTTGGGATGCGCTACGTCAATATCCCGATGAGCGATAAACATTACCCGCGCGAGGAGCAACTCGAACAGTTTCTCACTCTCGTTAACAATCCGGCGACGGGTAAGTTTTACGTCCACTGCGCGGGCGGGCGTCACCGGACGGGCGTGGCGGGCGCTGTCTATCGCTTCAACCTCTATCGCTGGGATTACGATCAGGTTTACAGCGAGATGAAGAATTATGACTTTTACACGCGCTGGGGACACGGCGACATGAAGAAGTACGTGCAGGACTACTGGACGCGCGTTCAGACAAACGGCGCTCCTCTCTCCAATGCCGCTACCGCCGTCACGCGATAAAAGTTTTTAGAGAGAATTAGCAAAGGCCGCTCGAACCGTGAGCGGCCTTTGCTGTATAGAAATTGGAACCATCGCTACCCCGGCGGCAACCGCGTGTGGTCTTTGGCTCAAGTCGTTAGTTATAAATATAAGAACTGTTTTTCTGCTGCTCCCACTCGATGCCTTCAATGTTGTTCGGATCGGCACTCAACAGTTCGTCGTTGATCTGGTCGGTCGTGACAAAGACGCTGATGCTCACTTGATAAGCGATGCAGCCGACTGGCTCGTTCTCGTCCGGCGGATCAAGTTGGCGCACCTCGTAGTTGAATTTATGCCGCCGGAAAATGCGCTTGATGGCGGCCTGCGTCGCGTCCGTGTTGCGCGATTTGACTGTCAGCGACATCGCGCGGTAAATCTTCATTACTTCGTAGTATTCCAGCCCCCACAGCAGCGGCAGCACGAACAGCGTCAGCACCAACGACAACTCCCAGCGGCCGACGCCCGTCCCCAGTCCGATGGCGAGGCTGCACAGCAAGACTGTAATCTCTTTCGGATCACGAATGTTGGTGCGGAAGCGGACGAGCGAGGCGGCGGCGAAGATGCCGAAGGCGCGCGCGGCGCTGTCGCCGACGATCATCATCAGCGAGGAGGCCACGACGGCAAGCAAAATTTGCGTCTGCGCGACGTAAGGATTGCGTTGGAGCAGTGGCAAGTCTTTGCGTGGGCGGAAGGCCAGGACGGTCGCGAAGATCGCCGCGAGGATCAACCGGAACAGAATGCGCGGTACCGTCACTCGCCAACTCTCTTCCGGCATTTGACCGGGGACGGCAGGTTGATCGTCAATGCCGAAAATGCTTGAGATGGCTGACTCTCCCGCCGCCCTTTCGGGAATTGGAGTGGCGCGCGGCGACTCGGCACTCGGCGTCGGTTGCGCTACGGGAGTTGCAACAGTTTGACTCGCCGCTGGCGCACTCGAAGCCGTCGGCTCTTCGTTCTGCCGCGACATGAAGAACGCCACCAGTCCGAACCCCACAGCGGCTGCGATCAGCGGAATGATGACAGTCAGCAGCCGGCGCTGCTTTCGACTTTTCAAGTCGTTGTTGTTTTGGCTCATCGGCACTCAGTCATGGCTGAAGTCGTCAACCACCTCTTAAACATCCCATCAATCGTAAAACTTATCAGTGCAGCCGAACGGACACGCCCGCCGGCTGCACTGGTACCGCAATCATGCGTTTCGCGAAACTCAGCGCGAGCGAGCCACGCCGCCTGATAAATTATTCAATTCGCTGATCCGCGCGCGAACGGCGGAAGACAAAAGATTGATCTCCGCCGGCGTGTAATTGGCGGCGCGGAAGGCGTCGCGCAGTTGCTTGTCACTGAGACGGGCGAGGTAGCCGCCGACCCAGCGCGCCTGCCCGACGGTGATGTCGTCGAAGAGTTCGCTTTTCTTGCCGCCGTAGCTGAAATCGATCTTCTCGCCTTCGATGCCGTCGATGAACTTTGCCTGCTCGAAATCCTTCGGCTTGTTGCGGCTGCGCGTGAGTTGCCAGAACAGCCCGCCCGCTTTGCCGAACGTCGCGCCGAGGTCGCTGACCGCATATCTGATCTCTCGCTCGCCCTGCGTGTGGAGGATAACGTTGTTCTCGTCTTTGATGTCCCAATTGTTCAAGAGCACCATCATCACCTTCAATCCCTGAAGCTCGTTGGTCCCAGTGAACGGGTTCTTATCCCACAACCATTCATCGTATCGCTTGACGTTTTCCGGGCGCGCCTCGAACCTTACGTTCTCGAACACGCCCTTGCCCGGAATCGTCACCCGTGGGACGAGATATGTGATTTCGGGAATGTAGCCGACTGCCCACAAGAGACGTGTGGCGGCGGCCTCAGACTGCGCCTCTTCGCCGAGCTTGGCGACCCACTCGCGCCCCGAGGCGTCGCGCACGCGATACTTCTTCGACCAACCGCCCTTCTGTTCCTTGATAAACGTGATCCGTTTCAAGTTCGGCTGCATCGCCTTGCCGCCCGGCCCGTGAAAGAGATCGCGCGTCTTAATGTCGGTCGGCTCTTGCCACAGCACGGGCGTGCCCTGCGGCAGCGTCTTCTTCGGTTTCGACTTTTTCTGTTCCGCGAGCGTGGGAGATGAAAGGCTTAAAATGAAGATAAAAGTCAGGGCGAGCATCTCGCGAGTTTTGCTCAAATGTTTCATGCTGAAAACCTCCGTTAAAAAGTTAATCCACATTCACTATTGACCATCGGTGATGCCAGCAGCCGGCCAATCCGTCGCGCAGCAGTAACTGAGCGACGAATTGCCGGCGAAATACAATTGGCTATCAACCGTCTCCTCGCCGGGCGCGGGGCGGACGCGCTCATAAGTCCCGTCCGGCCGTAACTCGCGCGCCCGCACGTTGTCGCGCAAATACGTCCGCAACACCACATCCTTGAGATACTTTTTGATTTGCGGATTGATGATCGGCGCGATCACTTCCACGCGCCGGTCGAGATTGCGCGACATCCAGTCGGCGCTGCCGGTGTAGAGTTCTTCCGCGCCGCCGTTGGCGAAATAATAGACGCGGCTGTGTTCGAGGAAGCGCCCGACGACGCTCCGCACGCGGATCGTCTCGGATAACCCCGGCACGCCCGGCCGCAACATGCAGATGCCGCGCACGATGAGATCAATTTGCACGCCGGCCTGCGCCGCGGCGTAGAGCGTGCTGATCACTTCGACGTCGGCGAGCCGGTTAATCTTCGCCACGATGCGCGCCTCGCGCCCGGCCGCGGCGTGCTCCGCCTCACGATTGATCAATCCGATCATTCGTTCGCGGAGGTTGACCGGCGCGACGAGCAGTTGCCGGTACGCCTTCTGCCGCGAATAGCCGGTCAGGAAGTTGAATAACTCGGTGGCGTCGGCGCCCAGTTTTTCGTCGGCGGTGAGGAGGCCGAGGTCTGTATAGACGCTCGCAGTCGCCGGGTTGTAGTTGCCGGTCGCGATGTGCAGGTAGCGGCGTAGCGTGTCGCCTTCGCCGCGGACGACGAGCGCGATCTTGCAATGAGTCTTGAGGCCGAGCAGGCCATAGACGACGTGGACGCCCGCCTTCTCCAGCCGCTGCGCCCATTCGATGTTGTGCTCTTCGTCGAAGCGCGCCTTCAGTTCGACCAGCGCCGTCACCTGCTTGCCTTGCTCGCTCGCCTCAATTAGTGACTGCGGAATCGGCGACTTGGCCCCTGTCCGGTAGAGACAGATTTTGATCGCTTGCACTTCCGGATCGTGCGCCGCCGTATGAATGAAATCGGTGACGGTCTGGTACGAGGTGTAAGGGTGATGCAGCAGGATGTCCTGCCGTTTGAGCACGTCGAAGATCGAGACGCCTTTGTGCAACGAGGCCGGTACAGTCGCCCGCAACGGCTTGTCTTTCAAGTCCGGCCGGTCCAGTTTGTACAACTCCATCAAGTCGGTCACGTCGAGCGGATCGTCCACGAGATACACATCGTCGGGCGTCAGGTCGAGCGACTTGGTCAGGTAACTGATCATCTCGGCGGGCATCTTCGAGCTGACTTCGAGGCGCACCGCCTCGCCGAGGCGGCGCTTTTGGAGCGTCTGCTGCATCGAGCGCAGAAGATCTTCAGCCTCCACGTCGCGCACTTCGATGTCGGCGTCGCTCGTCACACGGAAAGCGTGGCACGGGCCATAGAGCATTCGCGGGAAAAGTGTCTCGGTGCTCGCGGCGATCAAATCGCTTAACAGAATGAACCGGGAATTAGTAGCCTCCACCGGAATCAGGCGGGGCACGCGCTGAGGAATTTTAATGCGGACGAAGCGCGGTTCGACCTTGCCGGTCAGCGAGCGTGTAATGCCATGCTCAAGCGACGGTTCGACCATCAAAGCAAGATTCAAGCTCAGGTTCGAGATGTAGGGAAATGGATGGCCGGGATCGACGCCCTGCGGCGTCAGCACCGGAAACACCTTCTTCTCAAAGTAATCGTCAAGCCGCTCCTGTTCATCGAGCGAGAGTTGCTGGTACGAGACGAGTTGAATGCCTGCGGCTTCGAGTGGCGGCAGCACTTCTTCGCGCAGGCAACGCGCGTGCTCAGCGATCATTTCAAGGACGCGCTTCCTGATCTCGCCTAACTGCTCGGCCGGCGTCAGGCCGTCCGGCGAAGGGTCTTCTATCTTCTCGTCCACGCCCTCTTTCAGCCCCGACACCCGGATCATGAAATACTCGTCCAAGTTCATCGAAAAGATGGCGAGGAATTTCAGGCGTTCGAGCAACGGCTGATCAGCATCGAGCGCCTCTTCGAGCACCCGGCGAAAGAATTCGAGCAGACTCAACTCGCGGTTAAAGAGCAGGCGGCTCATCGGCGTCGAATCGAGTGGGACGCGCTCTGTCGGCATTCCTGTAATTTCCGGTTCCGGGCTTCCCTGATCCACCGGGGTTGATTGACTGGTCATAGTGTTCGTTAGACGGGGGAATCGCCCTTCGGCGTTGACAACTCGCCAGGAAAAAAAGACTTTTTATAATTGCTTGAGCAACAAAATCCCACGAACTGTAATACCGCTCAGCGTCTTGGAAGATAAGGCTAGTAAAGCATACACAAGCACTATTCCCAAATTTGCTGGCGGCTGACAATTCCCATCAAACTGTGGCTTTTGCTGCAATTTCCTGAAGACTTGAAAATCTCAAAACCTCATCAAATGCCTATCTAGCGACGGGGAGAGGGGGAGGCTATGGAAACGATTGAGAGACTTTCAGCCAGACTTTACCCATCCTCTGATCTCCCCTTCTCCCCCTCTCCCCTTCTCCCCGTTTCCGCCCACTCGCCTTCACAACCCTGTCATCTCGTGCAGCAGGCGCAACTCGTCGCCCTGCTCGCTTAGTTCGACACGCATGATGTCGCGCATCGAGAGCATCCCCACCCATTGGCCTCCGCGCATGACGGGCAGGTGGCGTGTGCCGTGCTGCTCCATCCGTTCCAGTGCCTGATGCGGCGTGTCGCTACACTCGATGAAAACATCAATGGCGCTCATTACGTCGCGCACCGGCACGCCTGCCGGGTCCAGTTTCGGGAGCACGACGCGCCGCAGCAAGTCGCGCTCGGAGAAGATGCCGGTTAACTCTTCCGCCTCGCTTAGAACGCAGACCGCGCCGATGTTACGCGAGGTCATATACTCAGCCGCGTCTAACGCGGTCGCCGACTCGCGTAACGAATATGGCTCGCGGTCGCGGATGACATCCGCAATTGTAATCATTGTTTCTCCCTCCGCCCGGTGTGAATGTCGATGGAGCTTCCCAATGTTTTAATTCTTCGCCGCGAGAAGATCAAGGAAAAGGCATGAGGCAAAAGGCATCAGGTAAAAATGCGGGATTGAGCCGGAGAGATGATTCTCGATCCAGCGGCGCGTGTTCGGTCAGAGTCTGCTGTGCGATTATTTAAACTCCTTCCTAACTCTTTTGTTCGTCCGCTCTACCAATTTTTGCTTTTTTGCCTTCACTCGAAGAGCGAGCCTTGTGCCGTCGGGCGGCGGAAAGTGCGATGCACCGGCGTTTGGCGTTGGTCCTCCACGTTCAATCCGAGACGTTTGCAGTGGAGCTTGAACATCTGCGAGACGACGCGCCATTGCTCGCTCTGCCCGCGCATCCGCTCGCCAAACTGGCTTGAATTGAGCCGCCCGCCGCGCGCTTCGCGCAAGCGGTTCAGGACGCGCTCGGCTTTGGTCGGCAGGCGTTCATGCAGGCGCTCGATAAAATATGGGGCGACGCTGCCGGGCAGACGCAACATGCCCATGAAGGCCGTCCCGGCTCCGGCCTCGCGCGCCCGCTTCAGGAGCCTCGGGATGTGCGAATCGTTCAGGCTCAAAATGACGGGAGCGACCGCGAGGCCGACCGGAATGCCGGCGCGCGACAGTTCTTCCATCGCCTTGAAGCGCGCGTCCGGCGCGGGCGCGAATGGTTCCAACGCGCGTGCCGTCTCATGATCGCTAAATGGGATCGTAAAGAACACCTCGACCGCCGCCTGCCGGTGCAACTCGACGAGCAGATCGATGTCGCGCCGCACTAACGCGGACTTGGTGATCAGGCTCACGGGGTTGCGAAATTCAAGACAGACTTCAAGGCATTTCCGCGTCAGACAATAATGTGCTTCGAGCGGCAAATATGGATCGGAGGTAAACGAGAAGACGAGCACATCGCCCTTCCAAGAGGGGCGCAGCATCTCACGCCTGAGCAGTTCGGCGGCACGCACCTTGACGACGATCTTGCGCTCGAAGTCGGTGCCCGCGCCCCAGCCGAGATACTCGTGCGTCGGGCGCGAGAAGCAGTAAGTACAGGCGTGCGGACAGCCGCGATAGACGTTAACGCTATAGTCGAAGCCCACGTCGGGGCTGTTGTTATGCGTGATGATCGAGCGGGTCGCGTCCTCCTCGAAGACTTCCTGACGCGCCTCGGGCGGCTCGCCGATCCACTCGACGTGCGTGCTGCTCCACGGGCTGGGTGGGTTCTCAACGTAACGCATCTTTCGACTCTCAGGCAATTCGACTCTCTCTGAGGATGCTACCGATCAACTCGGAGGCCCGGGCGAGAGTCACCCTGCCTGACTCATTGCCCGAGGCCGTGTGAGAGCAGTTCTTCAAGCGCGGCCTCTTCTTCCGCGCCGGAGCCGGTGAAGCGCAACGCAAAACCCATCTCGGAAATCTGATAGACCACTTCGGCCCAAAGGTAAATCTGTCCGTCATCAGGCAGCCTGATTTCCAGCCGGATCAACTCGCTGGGCTGCACCTTATCAGAGGTCAAGAGGAAACAGCCGTTGCGGCTACTATCAACAATGATGCCCTCAAAGCGACCCAACACGCCCTCCCAACGGGCTTCGAGATTGAGTTTTGCGCGTCCGGCTTTTCTCCGGTCTTCCATAATTTCCCCTTCGTCCGTCATAGATCGCCGCTGCTTTGACGGGCAGTCAATGATAGTTGAAAGCCTGTTCATCAAACGTCCCGGCGAGTTTAAGAGTCGCCAGAGATATTATCCACGATGAATCGCAAAGCAGGGAGCGTAAATGCTCGACGGCGAGCGGCCGGCGGAAGCAACAAGTCAACCGCACACGGAACAGACTTGCTTGCTTAACTCTTCGCGGCTGCTCTACTATCTTCGCGCGCCTGCGGATTGACTGCAATTGCGGGCGTTTCTCAAACATAAGTTTTGACACCCGCTTTATCAAGCAACGATTTCCGCGCTCGCTCACAGCCGATGCCGGGACGGTCCTCCATCGCTGAGTTTTCTTTTATGCATTGGAGGCCCGTCCCGCGGGAAATCTGAGAGCCTCGGTATCATGATCATCTTTTGCCCGAAATGCCAACTCAGGGGTGAAATCGTGGACGCGCCGGAGGCGGCGTTCTGCCTTCGCGTGACGTGCGTCCGGTGCTCGTCCGCCTTCATCGTTACGGCAATTAACGACGAAGCGTTAATTGTTCTCGACAAAACGTCTTCCGGCAAACTGCCCTCTGCCTCCGCCGCCATCGCTGACGCCATCGCCCAGACGACGCCCGCCGCCACTACGGCTACGGCTGCCGCCCGCCCCGCCGCAAAGTCAGCCGCGGGCGACGACACGCCGCTGCCACCGCGACCGTCTTCACTACGCGAACGCATCGCACTCGCTGACGCGCCGGCCTCATCCACACCACAACGACGGACAGCCGAAGCGGCGGCTTCATCTCCCACCATGCCAACCCCTGTCCCCGCCGCCACCGCCCGTCCGGCGGCAGACTCTTTCGACACGGCGTTATACTCGCAGCCCGCGACGATGCCGCAAATGATTGTTCAACCAGTTGACGGCTACGACACCGGCTCGCGTCTGCTGCGGGTGTCGCCGCTCTGGTGGCTCGCCGCCGGAGTTGCTGTCGCCGCTTTCGTCATCTTCTGTAACTGGCTGATCCGACCCGGAACCAACTCGCGTGATGCCGCCGTCAATCTTTCGCGCCCGCTGCCGCGCGGCTCCTCGGCCGGCAACAGCACCGCGAATCAGAATTTGACCGTGCCGACCGAAGATGAGACGACCTCCGACGACGATTTGCCCGCCGCTCCGTCCCCGGCGCTGATTACGCCACAAGGGACCAATGATGCAAGCGGTGGTCGCGGCGCAGGCTTCACAGTGCAACTCGGCTCCTTCAACAAGATTGAAGAAGCGCAGGAACTGATCGCGAGCCTCGCCGCCACTGGCATTTCCGCGCGCCTCGACGCACGCCCGGCGTCAAAGAAAAAAGTCTGGTATCGCGTCCACTCCGGCCTCTTCGCGAGCCACGACGAGGCCGCCGCCTACGGCCGTCAACTTCGCGCCCAAAAGGCAGCCACCGATTTCGTCGTCACACCGACAAACTAAAGGTGAAAGGCGAAAAGTGAAAGAGAGTAAGCCTTACTCTCTTTCACTTTTCGCCTTTCACCTCTTACTTATCGTGCCATGTGACAAAAAACAAGCGGTAGTGATCCGGGTCTTCTAGTGTGACGAAGCGCCCGCCCCAGCCTTCGTCGTCGGGCATGGTAACGTCCACGCCGCGCGCGGACAGATCACGGTAATAGTCTTCGACGTTCTCGACGCCGAAGAAGAAATGGACGCCGCGCCCGCGCCGCGCCATCGTCAGCAGTTGCTCGGCCAGCATCACCTTCAAGCGTCCGGCGCGCAACGTCGCCATCGGCGGCTCGCCGCCCGGCGTCGCCGAGACCAACTCGAATCCCAGACGGTCGCAGTAAAACTCGATTGAGTCTTCCAGCTTGTTGACTTCCAGAAACAGCAGATCGAGACCCGTCAGGCTCATAATTTATTAGATAGCGGTCAGCAATTGATAGACGACGTACACGCCGCCGACGACGAGCGACCAGAAAACGGCTTCCTGCGCCCAGACGAGCCGGCGCAGAGGGTTGGCGGGCGTCGTTCCTTCGCGCGCATAGCCA
>JACCRA010000158.1 GCA_013813825.1 Pyrinomonadaceae bacterium
CTCGGAAGATTAGGCCGCCACGGCCTCTACATCTCCCACAGCGCCATCGGCATCGACACCGGCTATGCCCGCGCCTCGCCTTTAAGCTGCCTCCAACTTCCCGATTGTATGCTCTATCAAGCCTTCGCCGACGGCCACACCGCCACCTACCATCTCACTTCTTTTATGCCCGAACCCCTGCGCGCGATGCAAAAAAAGTGCGCGCCGCTACAACAGTCGCAAGCGCAGGCGGAAGTATAAGCGCCTGCGTTTGGCTACTGGTGCCGGTCAAGAAGTTCCCGCCGGTGCGGAGCAGAATCGTGGCGGAAGAGGCGGCCATGAGGGGGCGTCCGGCGACGGAGTTCTGCTATAATACGCCGCACGCAATCAACCAATTCAATTGACCGGAGAAATTACCGATGATTAAAGAAGGCGATACCGCGCCCGACTTTTCGACCCGCGACGCGCAAGGCAAGCCCGTCAAACTTTCCGACTATCGCGGCCAGAACGTCGTGCTCTATTTTTACCCGAAAGACGACACGCCCGGCTGCACGAAGCAAGCCTGCTCGTTCCGCGATGCCAACACGACCTACGAGCAGGAAAACATCAAAGTCCTCGGCGTCTCGCTCGATGACGAACAATCGCATCAGGCGTTCGCGCAAAAATTTAACTTGCCGTTCACGCTCTTGACCGATACCGAGCATTCCGTCGCGGACGCTTACGGCGTTTACGGCGAGCAGACGTGGGGCGACAAGAAATTTATGGGCGTCGCGCGCAAAACTTTCCTAATCGACAAGGAAGGTCGAATCAAGAAAGTCTTCGACAAGGTCAACGTCGAACAGCACGCCGACGAAGTATTGCAGGCGTTTCAGAGTTAAGCAGGAAGGACAGCCCCGAAAGGGGCAAAAGATTAGGATACTTGTCAGCGTTCAGCCGTCAGCTTTCAGCGAAAACAAAATAAGCGCGCGTGGCGCGCCAGACACGCGGCGCGAAGATGAACGAGTCGCACCGCAGGTGACTGGCTGATAGCTGAACGCTGACGGATACTTCTTCAAGCATCAGAGCGCGGAAGCCTGCTTGGATGAAGTCATCGTCCGTGGTGAGAGCTTCCGAGAGTTGCCGCGCTATTCGCGGTCGGCGGCATGGCGTTGTTAGATTGCAACCGTTCGCCGAAACGCGGAGCGGACAACCCGCCAAACCGACAACTATCCACGAATAACAATTATCGTCGACTCTCATTTTCTCAGAATGTTCGGGCGGTAAGTAGCCCAGAAGATGAGCCAAGGCGGGGCAATTGACGTCAGGTGTTCCGGTGTTCCCGGTTCAGCTTCAAAATCTGGTGTGCCATAATTTTGCTCCGATAGATTCAAAACCAGAAAGCCTTGTTCAATAAGACCGTTTACCAACGTGCTAAGCGTATGACGGTATTCTTTACATTTTCTGATTGGCTCATCAGGATTTTCGTCTCCGTAAATCCAACTCTCATCCTGATAAGTGATTTCCGCGCCGTCAACGTAAGGAAGTCTAAGCACATATCCGTCCCCGCTCCAATCCTTTCCTCCAAGACCGATGAGAAACGGATTCGCACAAGTGAAATGATAAATACCTCCTACCCGCAAGACGCGAGCCACTTCACGAAAGACCACACGAGCATCCGGCACGAAGTTTAATGAATAAGGATGCCACATGATGTCGAATGAATCTTCGCCGAAACGCGAAAGGTCGCGCATGTCTCCCTGAAGCAGGTTGAGATTCACGTTATAGTGAGAGGCGGCTTCCGCATCCCTCCGCAACTGTGCCTCCGAAATATCAACGACGGTGACATTTGCGCCGAGCAAGGCAAAAGCAACCGACTGCTGCCCGCCACCGGCAGCCAAGCAAAGCACGTCTTGACCCGCAACCTCACCAAGCCTTCTCTGAGGGTCAAGACACTTCCGTGCAGAATCTTCATCTAAATCAAGGTAAGGTCGAGTGAATACGGCATTAGCTTGGGCAAGTGCTTTCCACCGCTCTACATTATATCTCGCTACCTCATCCATGCTTGCTCCTCCATTCTGAGGCGATGGTCAATATGTCCTACCCTATAGTGCCAGCAATCTAACGCTGCGGTTGAGCTGCTTGATGAGAGCGAAGCGATCAGCAAGTCAGCTCAACCGCTTGTTGTGCGGCGGCTTTCGCCGGAACGCGCTCTATAAACCATCTCACGTTTGAATGGCACGATTGCCCGCGCCAAGTATTCTCCAATTTTTCACCGTCCCGATAAGATAAGCTAAACCG
>JACCRA010000174.1 GCA_013813825.1 Pyrinomonadaceae bacterium
GCCGCGAGTCACGTCGCGGGCGAAGGCCGTGTAGATGTAGCGGTCGGCGAGCACAATCGCGCCGGCCTTGAGCGGCGGGATAATGTCGTGCTCGGTGCGGTCGGCGAAGTCCGTGGCGTGCAGCAGCGAGAAGGTGGCGGGCGTCAACAGCCGCCGCTTCTTCGCGCGCCGAGTGGTGTCTTTCACCAGCGGGGAGGAGTTCCATTCAGAGAAAAAGATGGGATAACCCTCGGCCTTCAGCCACTGGTGGAGCAGCGCGAGTTGCGTCGATTTGCCGCTGCCGTCCGTGCCTTCGACGACGAAAAGTTTGCCGGGAAAATTGTGCTGTCCGTCTGCGGTCATGCGCCGTTCAGTCTGATTTCAACGTGTTACCAACAGGTCAGCTATCAGCTATCAGCTTTCAGCCAATCAGGTGTGATGCGGCTCATTCAGCTTCGCGCTACAGGTCTGGGGCCTAAGCGAGTGATCTTGTTTTTGCTGAAAGCTGAAAGCTGATAGCTGATAGCTTCTTTTCATTTCGGCTGCTCATACGCCCGCCGCGCCTTGACGCGCAGGAATTGATGCGACTCGATGATGTAGGCCGTAAGGTGAAAACCATAGACGCAGCCGGTATCGAGACCGATGGCGCGCCGACCCACACGCGGCACGGGCGCGGGCCAGTGGCCGAAAAGAATCTGTTGCTCGCCGTCGTAGGTTTGATACCACGGTGTCCCCGCGCGGTCGGTGCGGTCGGGGCCGAGCGTGCGAAGTTCCGTCAAATCTTCTTCTCCTTGCGCGGCCAGCGCGACGCCGGGGCGAACGCCCGCGTGAACCACTACGTGCTCACCAAGATCGATTACATACGGAAGACTGCCAAGGTAACTGAAGTAGCGATCCCGCTCTGGCTCTAACTCCGCTCTGGTTTTCTCCTGCGACCATTTAAGCGTGACGGCTTCGCCGCGCCAAAAGCGCAGTAGCGCCCGGTCGTGATTCCCTAAGACGGAGGAGAAGCGTGCGTCGGAGATGAACAGTTCCAGCACTGCGCGGCTTTGCTCGCCCTTACAAGTGAGATCACCCACCGAGATGATGCGGTCATCAGTCGCCAGTTCGCACAGTTCAAGCAAATCCTGCAACTCATCGAAGCAGCCGTGAATGTCTCCGACGATGATCGTCCGCAGCATCGCTTAATCCTCGCCCTTCATCACATGCAAAATTTTCAATTCGCGTGCCACCCGTCCCCGCTCGATCTGTTTCTCGACGATAGTGCGCGCGCCTTCCGTGTTGACGCCGCCATACCACACGCCGGCCGGATAAACGACGACGACGGGGCCGCGCCCGCACTGGCCCAGACACTTTACTTTTGTGATCTGCACGGAGCCGTGCGCTATCCGGCCGCGCACCTTGAGCGTATGCTTCAACTCTTTGAGAGTTTCCTGCGCCCCTTGACGGCGGCAGCCTTTGTAGACGCAGACGAAGATGTGTGCGCCGAGCTTTTTCAGATTTGCCAAGATTTTACGTCTGAGCGTCTCGCGGTGTGGGACGTTCGACACCTCTCATTTCGTTGTTAGTTAGCGCAGTGGATTACATCACGATTAGCTGTGGACGGCAAACACCACCCGCCAAGACTGAAGGCATGGAGAGTGCTTAAACGGCAGGTCAGATTATGCAACTTTAACGAACAGGTCGTGCTCTTCCTGAAAAAAGTTATCGCATTCCTTCCGGTTTATGCTAAAACTTTGCGGACTTTTTAATGTCTTTAGGAATTTTCAAAGGTGTTAAGCCGAGATGTGGCGTCGAAGGAGATGAATTGATGATCGTTGCGGATATTATGACTGGCGGAGTACAGACCTGCCGGCCTGACAGCAATCTGGCTGAAGCGGCGCGCGTGATGTGGGAGAACGATTGTGGCAGCGTGCCGGTAGTAGAAGCCGGGACGGGCGCGGTGGTCGGCATTATCACAGACCGCGATATTTGCATGGCCGTCTCCACGCAGAATCGCCTCGCTTCGGAAATTGTGGTCGGTGATGCGGCCTCAACGAAAGTTTATACCTGCTTTCCTGAAACGCCGGTCAAGGAGGCCCTCGCCTTGATGCAAGAGAAGCAAGTCAGGCGCTTGCCGGTCGTCAACGGACAGGGCGCGCTGGTCGGCATTCTCTCGCTCCACGACGTGGCGCTGAACTCGAAGAAGGGCGAGAGCAAAAAGGAAGCCCACGTCGCGCACAAAGACGTGATGGCGACGATCAAAGCGATCAGCGAGCCGCACCACTTAGAGGACACCATCGACTTCTAATCCCGCTTGCATTGTTTTCCCATTTGATTCGACACCTTTGATTAAGCGCCGGTGCGACATGAAGACCTTGCTTCTCCTGCGGCACGCGAAATCGAGTTGGGACACTCCCGATCTCCGCGACTTTGATCGCCCGCTCAACGAGCGCGGGCAGCATGCCGCGCCGCTGATGGGCGAGTATCTGCGCCGGCAGAATATTTCACCCGATCTGATCCTTTGCTCGCCAGCCGAACGCGCGCGGCAAACCGCCGCTCTCTTCCTGCCCGCCGCTCAACTCAACCACGTACCCCTCCGTTTAGAAGCGCGCATTTACGACGCGACGGCCGGTCAGTTGTTAGAAGTGATTGCGGGCATCGACGCGGGAGCGGAGAGGGCGCTGGTGATCGGACACAATCCGGGTATGGAAGAATTGATCCAACTCTTCACCGGCGAGACTCGCCGGATGCCGACGGCCGCGCTCGCGTGCCTTGAATTAGAGAGTGAGGACTGGGAAAAGACGCAACCGCATAGCGGCCGATTGCTGTGGCTGACGCGCCCGAAAGATTTGGCAACGTAACGCACTCCCAATTGTGTCGCGCAAGATTGGCGTACGCGAAGCACGTTCATTGTAGGGTCTGTGGCTTGTCCCTGCCCAGATCGGCGAATGCCGATCTCATTAGGTTGAATGTTTGTAATGTCGGTTATCGCGCTCACGCGTGATGGGCTGAGGACTTGTCCACAGACCCTACAGGTGTCCTAATGTTGGTCGCAGTCGTCACATGATTTTAACCATCGCCCGTCAACCCCACGGAAGGAGCTAATTTTATGAATCACGATCAATTCATCGTCCCGCCCGGCAAGAAAATTCGCCTCAAGGATTACGATCCCACTTCCATCGGCAAGTTCAAAGACAAAACGGACGCCAAAAAAAAGCTGTGTGAAGACATCGAACGGCTGGCTAAGTATCAGGACATGCTTTACGCCCAGAACACGCACGCCCTGTTGGTCATCTTGCAGGCGATGGACGCGGCGGGCAAAGACGGCACCATCCGCCACGTCATGTCGGGCGTCAACCCGCAGGGCACGCAGGTTTATTCCTTTAAGTCGCCGTCTTCGGAAGAGTTGGATCACGATTACCTCTGGCGCAGCATGAAAGCATTGCCTGAGCGCGGGCGGATAGGCATTTTCAACCGTTCGTATTATGAAGAATTGCTCGTCGTTCGCGTCCACCCCGAAATCTTGAGCTTTCAGCAACTACCGGCCGACGCGAAGGACAAAAACATCTGGAAGCGTCGCTTCGAGGAGATTAATAACTTCGAGAATTACCTCGTCCACAACGGCATCCACATCTTGAAGTTTTTCCTCAACGTCTCGAAAGACGAACAAAAACGTCGCTTCCTCGCGCGCATCAACACGCCGGAGAAAAATTGGAAGTTCTCCTTAAGTGACGCCAAAGAGCGCGGCCACTGGGACGATTACATGGTGGCTTTCGAGGACGCTTTTAATCATACCAGCACCGAACACGCGCCGTGGTACATCGTCCCCGCCGACAATAAGTGGTTTACCCGCACGGTGGTCGCCGACGTGATCATCAACAAACTGAAGTCGCTGAACTTGAGCTATCCGGTGGTCAGCGAGGCGCACATGGAGAATTTGTTGAAAGCGAAGGCGCTGTTAGAAAGCGAGCCGGCCGCGTAAGCATTTGTCAGCAGCCAATTTCGCCGGATCAGTCTCAAGGTAAACTTCGTTGTGAGACTTTTCTAATCGGAGAAGCAAACGATGATTGTGGAAGGTTTCGATAACGCTTGGCACATTCTGAGCCACTGGTCCAATGAAGGCTTCACACACTTCGTTCTGGAGTCGGAAGGCCGCCGCGTCCCCTTCCCGCGCCAGTGTCAATTGGAAGAATTGCCCATCGGCTCAGTCGCCGGTGTGGACTACTTTCCGCTCCCCGATCTCAGTGCAACCGGCGCGGGCGACAATCCTGATCCCGAAAGACCTCTCACCGCCGCCGAGATCATCCTCGCCACAGCCATCGCCGAGGGCTGGGAGCCAGTAATTCAAGAGCAAGGATGAAGGCGGAAGGATGAAGCGAAGACAATAAGGAGCAGGTCTGAGTTCCGTCTTCCGCCTTGATCCTTCCGCCTTGCCTTTCGCTCCTTCCTAACGGTCGTGCCTTCCGCGTTGTCTCACTTCGTTGAGACACGGCCCAATCTCTCAGATCAACTCGCCGCGCATGACTGTGACGGCTTGCCCGCCGAGCAACACGCGGTCGCCGGCGACGCGCACTTTGACCACACCACCGCGCGCTGATGCCTGATAAGCCGTGAACTCGTTTTTCCCCAAACGTGTTTGCCAGTAGGGACCAAGCGCGCAATGCGCCGCGCCCGTGGCGGGGTCTTCATCAATACCTGCGCCGGGGGCGAAGTAGCGCGAGACGAAATCGAACTCCGCCGACGTGGAGCGCGCCGTCACGATCACCCCCTGCAAGCCGAGTTGCTTCATGCCTTTGAAATCTGGCGTGAGGCCGCGCAACGTCTCTTCCGCTTCAAGCTCAACGAGATAATCATAAACGGCCCGCCGCACGGATGTCGGCTCCGCGCCGAGAATTATGGAGAGATCACCGCTCACTTGCCCGACCGGCTCTGATGATCGCGCGGGAAAGTTCATTTCGATCCACTCGCCGCGTCGCACGGCTGTTAATAGACCGCTCTGTGTGTGGAAGCGCGCTTCTTCGTCGGCGCGTAGTTGCGCTGTCTCCCACAACACGTGCGCGGCGGCGAGCGTCGCGTGGCCGCACAATTCGACCTCGATGGTCGGTGTGAACCAGCGCAAATCGAAGCCGTCCGCTCGGCGCACGAGGAACGCCGTCTCCGACAAATTCATCTCGCGGGCCACCGCCTGCATCCACCACTCGTCGCGCGCTTCGGGCAACACACAGACGGCCGCCGGATTGCCTTTGAAAGGCTCGCCAGTGAATGAATCAACTTGAATAATCTGTTGTCCCACCTTACGCCTCCTTCGCCGGCAACTGGCTGACCTGCTCGCGAAACAACTTGAGCACTTCGCGCTTCGTCGCGAGCGGAATGCTCTCAAGCCCGCCCGTCACTTTGAACTTCTGATTGATCCAGCGTTTCACCTTCGCCGCGTCATATCCCAACTCGCCCGCGCTGTGCAGAATTTCCTGATCGATCTTTGTCGCGGATTCTTCTGTTTGCGCTTCTACAGGCGCGTTCACCGCCGGCGCTTCGGGTGCGCTCACCGCTGTGGCGGCACGGGCGGCGGGACGCTCCGCCGGCGCCGGCCGTGCCGCCTTCTCCACCTCTTCACGACTCGCGATCCCGCGCCGCACCTCGAACCCTAAGAGCGCCAGCGCCCTGCCGACGGCGCTGGTTTCAGCTACCTCAATGTAGCTGGTGCGTTGCACAAAACCCGAATCCTTGTACTCGTAGGCGTGGCCGGTGGCGGCCGGCACGGCGTCGTCGGCGTGGCGATAGGCTTCGGCGCGGATCAGCACGAAACCGCTTTCCCGGTCGTGATCCACGATGGTGGTGATCAAGCGTCCTTCAGGGAAACGCTGATGAAACTGCTCGACGCGCTCGGCGACGGGCACGTAATCCTCGAATCGATCATTACGGGGCGGGGCTTGGCGTGACATCGTGAAATTGCTCCTTTGCAGAACTATCAGAAAAATCGGCGGACAATGTAGCACAAACTACGCCCGGAGTTTTTAACCGTCCATCGAGTCAGCGCTTCGCCGATTTCATCAAGGTTGAATGGCCGTCACCTCGGTTACCGCGCTGACGCGCGATGGAGCTGGGAGAAGGCCTCTGCCCCTACAATGAAATGCCCTCTTTAACGTGCGATGTGCCTCGGCACGTCGATTCGCAAAAAATCATAGGCGAGGATCGTGTCAGGGAAAATCGCCGACGCTTCGCGGAGTAGATCGTTTGTATCAACGTCGCTTCCGGGCGTGTAACGCGGGCTGATGTGAGTGAGGATCAATTGTTTGACTCGCGCTTCGGCGGCGACGCGAGCGGCCACCGTGGCGGTCGAGTGGAGACTGACGCGCGCCAGTTGTTCATCTGGCCCGGCGAACGTCGCTTCGTGAATCAGCACGTCGGCGTCCGCTGCCAGCGCGATGGCGGTCTCGCAATACATCGTGTCAGTGCAATAGACCACGGAGCGGCCCGGCTCCGGCGGCGTACACAAATCCGCGCCATCGAAAGTGCGTCCGTCCGGCAACGTGACCCTCTCGCCGCGTTTCAGCTTGCCGTACAGCGGCCCGGCGGGAATGCCGAGCGCCGCCGCCCGCTCAACATCGAAACGACCGGCGCGCTCCTTCTCCGTGACGCGATAACCGAACGTCGGCACGCGATGACGCAAGGGTTGACAGCTCACGATAAATTCTTCGTCCTCGTAGATCACACCGGGGCTAACGATGATCGCTGTGACACGTGCGGAGAAGTCGGACTGCGTCAGCCGGCCGCATGCCTCTAAGTAGTCGGGTAGTCCCGCCGGGCCATAGACGCGAATCAGCTGTCCCGGCCCCGACAGCCCACAGGTCGCGAGCAAGCCCGCCAAGCCATAGACGTGATCACCGTGCAGGTGAGTGATAAAGATGTGGCTTAGTTGACTGGTTTTGAGATCGGTACGGAGGAATTGATGCTGCGTCCCCTCGCCGCAGTCGAACAGCCACACGGCGGCACGCTGCTCAAAACGCAGGGCGACGGCCGAGACATTGCGCGCCCTCGTCGGCACGCCCGCGCTGGTTCCTAAAAAAGTGATTTGCAAGGCTCTAGCCAACTATCTCTCAAGATTTTCACAAAAAGTTCGCCGTTCGTTTACCCATCGTCAAATTAAGCTTGCGAGGAAGCGTCAACGGTGCTACAGTCCGCAGCCATCGCATCTTTCCCCCAAAATGGAAAGTATGTGAATAAGGCCGACGACGCAGCGAGGGCGTTGTCGGCCTTGTTTTTTTACCAACTCATTAACTCTAACTTAACCGCCCGGCCCTGCTTCCTGTTCCACTGACCAATCGTCATCTCTTGATCGGCCGCCAGTGATGCCCGTGGTTTTCGAGCATTCGCGCGGCGGCCTCCGGCCCGTCAGTGCTTGCTGCGTAGTTGGGGAACTCCGGCGTCTGTGCGCCCCACGCTTCGAGGATCGGCATGATCAGTTTCCATTCGGCTTCGACCTCGTCGCGGCGCGTGTAGAGCGTCGCGTCGCCCTGCATCGCGTCAAGTAGCAGCGTTTCGTAGGCGGCGGCCGGCCGCGCGCCGAAGCCGGTGCTGTACCTGAAATCCATCTGGACTGAACCCATCATCATCTCGGTGCCGGGTTTCTTCGCGCCGAAGGTGATGGCGACTCCTTCATCCGGGTGGATGCGGAGAATGATGACGTTCGGTTCGCAATGCGTGTCGGGCACACAGGCGAAGAGAGCCTGCGGCGTGCGTTTTAAGTGAACCACGAGCTCAGTCACTTTGCGCGCCAACCGTTTGCCGGTTCGCACGTAGAACGGCACGCCCGCCCAGCGCCAATTGTCAATGTGAAATTCGATGGCGACGTAGGTTTCCGTGCGCGAATCGGGTTTG
>JACCRA010000239.1 GCA_013813825.1 Pyrinomonadaceae bacterium
TTGCTCTTCTTAGCGGCAGGCTTGCTATTGTTTCTCTGTGGAGCGACGCGGCGCTGGATGCGTGAGGAGATTACCGGCAGCAGGCGCGCCCTATTGTTCTTCGGGGCGGCATGGTACGCACTCTCAATTTTGCCTCTGGCCGCGACTTACACGTCGCCCCGACACCTCTACTTGCCGTCCTTCGGGTTGTGCGTCGCGCTCGGATTGTGGTTGTCGCGCGCCGGGACGCGGCATCGTGTGGCGCTGACTGTGGTACTGGCGGCGTTCATCGCCCTCAGCGCGGCATACCTCTTCCGCAAAGGGTGGCAGTGGCGGCAGGCGGCGCAACTCTCGGAGCGGATGCGCGACGACTTACAGCAGATCGTCCGGGAAGTGCCGGATGGTAGCGGACTCATCCTCGTCAACACGCCCGGCTTTGAGCGGGGGCTGTTCGTGTGGGCGTGGGCGACGCCTTTCGTTTTTCGCGAGCCGTTCAGCGATTCGGACCTGCCCCGCCGCTTCCGCGTTATAGACGCGCCGAGCAGCTACTGCTGCCAGTGGGCGCAGGACAAGGTGCCGGCGCTCCGCGACTTGATGGCTCATCCGGTCGATTCATACCTAATCTACCTTGACGAAAATAGGCGGCTCAACAAGAGGCACTTACCGCGGGACGCGGTTAGAACGCTACTCGGCAGGCTTCTCGATCCTAACCCGGGGGGAGTGACAAAGGATGGTAATGTTGAAAACGCCGGGCTTCTCGCCGCCGACTGGGAGCTGTTTTGGAGGGCGCATCTCAAATTATGAAAAGAAGCGCGGCGCGCACGGGGCGCGAGTTATCAAGCGTGAAGACCTGTTAGCTTACAATAAAAAGTATTGCAGCTATGAAGCGTAACTATCTTGACAATGTCAGATTAGGACGAGTCGTTCCGCTTTCTCTTCTCTCGTAATCGGCTCCCGGTCGCGCGTGCGCGTTGCACTAAGCGTTTGACCACTGCCTGCGTCGCGTCCGCCGGTGTCAGTTGCGCGATGGGCAGCACCGCCTGCAACAGTTCGCGTAAGTTCGCCGTCGAAAGCGCGGGCAGCACTCTGACCTTTAACTCCTGCGCCAACTCCGCGTCGCGCCCGTACTCACATTCCCACTCCAGCTTTGTCTGCGCGACGAACCACAACGCTGCCGCCGTCAGCGCCAAGTGATGTTCCCACGCCCGGTACTTGCGAGCGGCGAACTCCGCCCACCCCAACTCGCTCTTCGCATCCTCGAACGTGCGCTCGACAAAGTACCGCCTCGCGCTCCATTCAGCGACCCGCTCGAGCGGCGTGTCGGCCGCCGCATTGAGCAGCGTGTAGCTGTACTGGCGTGGTTCGTGCAGTTGCCGGATAACCAGCCATTCGGCAGCACTCGCCGTTCGTCCTTCCGCCACTACACGCACCCTCATCAACGCAAAGCGTGCACGCAAGATGCCACGCTCGCTATCGCGCAACTCGATTGTGCGCCAAACTGTGCTCGCACGCCACGCTAACTCACGCACCTCGCGCGCAGGCACGGAGGCGACGTACTTGCCCGCCGTTTCACCGACGCGGACGAGCGTCGAAGCAGGCACCTGTGCGGCATATGTTACGCCTTCTGCATGCAGCGCCGCGCGGAACTGCCGATCACGCCCATAGAGCGAGTCGCACGCGACGACATCAAAGCGCAGGCCACTGGCGCGGCACCGCTTGATCATCTGCAATCCTAAGTCGAGTTTGGTGGCAAACTCCCGATCCGCAGGGATGCCCGTCCGCTCCCGCCGCTGGCGGTACTCATCGGAGAACCACCGCCGGGCGATGAACAGTTCGCCATCGACCATCGTCCACAACCGCCGTGTGAGGTTGGCGTAAATGAGGCACGTATCGACGCGGCACAAGTCGACCTTGCCCATGCGCCCATTGTACTGGCGCGAGACGCCAGCGCTCTCACCGCCTGCCTTTTCATCCGCGCTCTCATCGAGAATAAGCGTGCCGCCCTCACGCAACTCTGGTGTCGAGACGATCTCGTGGCGAATCTGCTGAAAGACGGCAGCCCCTGACCACGGCGAGGAGGACATGAAGTGCTGCAACCGCTGCCCATCACCGCCGCGAAGTCGCCGCTCGATGTTGGCGAAGTTACGCGTGCGCTCGATTGTCAGTTGCGCTCGTAAGTAGTCGTGAGCGAGCGGGCTGGAGTTGCGGGTCCGCGTCGTAAAGCAGTGGTGAAAGCGCAGCCAGAAACGGTGGAGGCGTGCGCCGAGGTCAGTGACGACCGTGGCAGGCAAGCCCCAGCGATTAGCGCAGTAAAGGTTATTCTTCTCTATTGAAAGGGTCTGCATGACCCGGATGATAGCTGCAAGTTGATCTGTTGGTCGTGCAGCGTCAGACGGGGTTTTGCGCTGAAGTTAGAGCCTTTTTGCTGAATCTGACATTGTCGAGCTATTCAGGAGGTCGGTAAACCGCCACACAACAGGGCTTATGGATGACCTTTGTTGGCTTAATTTTGGGCTAACAGCGGCACATCTGAAGTTTTCAAAGGAAAACGGCAGTGGTGTCTTTTTCACTACCTGAACAGTAACCGTTGACGCGAGACTAACTTCAAAGCATCATCTGCTCGTTCGGAAATTCATTTTGAGGTGCTGAGGAGTCAGGGCGTTTGTCGAGCCATATTTATATTCCGGCCACCCCTAGCGGCGACGAGCAGGGCGTTGCCTTGCGCTTCGATCCCCGGACGGCAACCCCATTCTGCGAAAAGTCGGTTTCGGAGGAGACGCGGCGGGCGTACCGGCGTGTCATCCGGGAATTCTTTCAGTTTGTCGGCGCTTTGCATCCGACGCAGGTCACGCCGCGGCATGTCGTTTTATGGCGCGACGGAATGCAGTTCCAGAAAAAGAGCGCGGCCACTGTGGCCTTCAAACTCTCCGTGATCCGGTCTTTCTTTGAATACCTGAGAGCCGGCGGTTTCGTGATGCTCAATCCGGCAGCCACAAGAGTGGTCTCCCCCCCGGCTGTGTCAGACGATTTGAAGGGCAGGGGATTGACCGCCAAAGAGGTGCGGTATTTATTGGCGGGGCCGGATCGGTCGAAGCCCGATGGGGCGAGGGATTACGCGCTGCTCCTGTTGATGCTCAAGCTCGGGATGCGGGTCACTGAAGCCTGCACGCTCAGAGCGTCTTCCGTCCAGTGGACGCAAGGACGCTGGATCGTCAAGTTCAAAGCGAAAGGCGGCCGGGAGCGGACGCTGCCACTCCCGCAGGAAGTGCGCGCGGCGGTGGAGGAATACAAAAAGCTGGACGCCAAGCGGCGGGCCAGCCTGCACAGCGACGGCGCGGAGTGTTTTCTGTTCCAACCGCACACGAACTACCGGACGCTGGAATTTAACAAGCACCTCTCGACCAGAATGGCTTGGAACATCGTCAGCAAGTGGGCGAGCTACGCTGGGATCGGGAAACTCTCCCCGCACGATTTACGCCGGACAGCGATCACGAAGGCGTTGGAACAAGGTCTGTCATATCGCCAAGTGCAAATGATGAGCGGACATAAAGACCCGAAAACCGTAATGCGCTACGACCACGCGCGGGAAAATCTGGAGCAGAACGCTATCAATTTTTTGACTTACGAGGAAGAATAAAGCACCCCTTACTGATCCCGGAGTGATTTCGCAAAAGTGTTATCAAGTTAGCAAATCAACAGCCGTTTCATTGACTAACGTGGCTAAGCCTCAACGGTCGTTCCTTCTTCGATCATCACTTTCTCCCCCAGCGTAACCTGAACCTCATGAGTCTGGCGGTCGTCGGTCAGCGGGATGCTGGCCGAGGGCAGCGGGCGACCGTCCAACACGATTTCCAACAGGCCGCCGGTGACGCCATAAGGATTGACCACGCGGATGCGGTAGGGCGTCGAGCCGTGGCGATAGTTAATGGAAAACTCGCGCCAGCTTCGCGGGATGCAGGGGTTGAGGTGGAGGACGCCGGCGCGCAACTGGAAGCCGAGGATTGATTCCAGCCCAGCACGGTACATCCAACTGGCGGAGCCTGTGTACCAAGTCCAGCCGCCACGCCCCGTGTGCGGCCAGACGGCATACACGTCACCCGCCGCCACGTAAGGTTCCACTTTGTACTTGTGCAAACCGGCGCGCGTCGAGGTGTGGTTGATCGGGTTGAGGAGCGCGAACAGTTCGCCCGCGCGGTCGCCGTCGCCGAGTTGGGCGTAGGCGATCAGCGTCCAGATGGCGGCGTGCGTGTATTGCCCGCCATTCTCGCGCACGCCGGGGACGTAGCCCTTGATGTAGCCGGGATCGAGCGCGCTCTGATCGAAGGGCGGCGTGAACAGGATAACCAATCCATCGCCGCGACGGATCAGGTATTCTTCGACCGCCGCCATCGCGCGCGTCGCGCGGTGGGGCTTCGCGGCACCAGAGATGACACCCCACGACTGGGCGATGGAGTCGATCCGGCATTCGTCGTTTTGCGCGGAGCCGAGGGGCGTGCCGTCGTCGAAAAATGCGCGACGATACCAGTCGCCATCCCACGCCTCGTCTTCGAGCGCCTGCTGTAAGTTTTCGGAATGTTCGATGTACTGTTGCCGCCGCCCGGCATCGCCGCGCGCTTCGCAAAAAGGAGCGAAGGCGCGCAGCGTCGTGTAGAGGAACCAACCGACCCAGACGCTTTCGCCCCGGCCCTGATTGCCGACGTGATTCATGCCGTCGTTCCA
>JACCRA010000250.1 GCA_013813825.1 Pyrinomonadaceae bacterium
CGCAGCATCTCCAAAGCCTTGCGCCCGTTCTCCGCCGCGCGCACCTCATGCCCGCCACGCTTAAAGATCAGCGAGAGCAACTGCCGGATGCCCTGTTCGTCATCTACAATTAAAAGATTAGACATAACATTAAGAGGTCAGAGGTCAGAGGTCAGAGGTTAAGGAGCGTAGAAGGCCGTTGATGATCAGTCTGACCTCTTTGAGTTGAGCTTGCAGGGTGGCGTAGTCTGTTGCTTTGAGATATTCGAGCCGGAAGGCGATCTCTAAGTGTGTGTCGAGTTCTAAGAGCGAGCCTCTGGCGTTGCCGAGAAATTGTTTGAATTCGGCCTTCGATCTCCGCCCCTGTCCTTCGGCGATGTTAGCCGGAACTGAAACTGCCGCCCGCCGCAGTTGGCTGGTCAGGCCATACAATTCATCTCTCGGAAATTGCTTACTGACTTGATAAGCGCCGATTACTAAATCCATCGCTTTCTGCCACGCGATTAAATCGCGATGACTCTTAATCTGTCTTTTATCTTCTAACATCTCAATGATCACCTCTACCTTCTAACATCTCAATAGTCACCTTCTCAAATCCCGAAGCGCCATTCTCTAACCTCAAGGGCCTAAACTCAAACCTCTGACCTCTGACCTCTGACCTCTGCTTGCTGCCTTTCAGGTAATTCGATAGTAATAGTTGTGCCGTGGCCTTCGCGGCTGCGGACGTTGATCGTGCCGCCGTGATCCCGGACGATCTGATAGACGATGGAGAGGCCGAGGCCGGTGCCGCCGGTGGTTGAGGAAGTGAACGGCTCGAAAAGGCGCTCGACTTGTTTGGGCGACATGCCGCAACCGGTATCCTCAAAAACGAGTTGATGCCGTTTGCCGGGTGCGGCGGGCTGCACTTCGGCGCGCAGCGTGCCGCCCGCCGGCATCGCGCGGATGGCGTTGCGCGCAAGATTCCAGCAGACCTGCTTGAGTCCCGCCGCGTCAGCCGCCGCCCACACTGGCACGACCGGTAAAGCGATCTCGAAGCGGTGCTCCGGGCGCACGTCGGGGCCGTTTCTGAGCAGAGTGAAAGTCTCGCGCAACGGTTCGCGCAAGTCGGTTTCGACGAGCGCCAGCGGGCGCGGGCGGGCGTAGGTCAGATAGTCGGTGATGATCCGGTTAATGCGATCCGACTCGCGGAGGATGATCTCCATCAACTCGGCTTGCGGTGAGTCGGCGGCGACTTCGGAGTTGAGCACTTGAATCGAGCCGCGCATAGCCGCCAGCGGGTTGCGAATTTCATGGGCGATGCCGGCCGCAACCCGTCCCACCGCCGCGAGCCGATCCTGTCGCCGCGAGGTGTCTTCGAGCGCGCGAATCTGCGTTAAATCCTGAAAGGCGATGATCAGCCCGGTCGTCTCGCCGCCCTCGGAATAGAGCGGCGAGACGCTGTATCCAAGCCGGAGGCGCAGCCCCTCGGCGGTGAGACAATCAGCCTCGACGCGCGAGTAGTTTTTCCCCTCGCCCGCCGCCGTCCGCCGCGCCAACTTGATCTGCTCTTTCATCTCGCCGAAGAGGATCGAGGCGTCTTGTCCGCGCATCGCCTCGGCCTTGTAGCCGGTCATCTCTTCGGCGGCCGAGTTGAAAGAATAGATGCGCCCTTCGAGATCAGTGGTAACAAGGCCGGAGCGGATCGATTCGACGATCCGTTCGTGCAGGGCGCGCAAGTTGGCGAGCGCGTGCGCGGCTTGGATCAGTTCGACATCGGTGCGCGTCTGCCGTTCGGCGAGTCGCGCCGCGAGCAGCCCGACAACGAGGAAGGCCACGTCGTAGAGGCCGACTGCGCCGAGCGCGTCGGAGAGTGGTTCGCGGCTAAGAGCGCCGCCCGGCCCGGGCAGCCACCCGAGCGCGCCCGCCAGCGTCACGCACGTGTAACTGACGGCGCTACCGATTGACGTGAGCAACGCCCCACGCGCGCCTAAGAAAATTCCAGCCAGCGCGATGACGACGATGTATAGCGCAAGGTAGGGAGAGCGCACTTCGCTCCGCGCGCCGACGAGCCACGTGAGCAACGCCACGTCGAGAAAAAACTGTGCTCCGGCCTGCACAGCAAGCGGCGTGCGCGTGAAGCGCA
>JACCRA010000276.1 GCA_013813825.1 Pyrinomonadaceae bacterium
ATGCGTGAAGCTGTACGGGTCGGCCAAGTGCTGCGAGTTATCCGCGCTCCACACATCACTCGTCCATAACTGAAGTCGGCCACAGGCGCACAGCCACAAACGCCCCTGCCGACGAAGTTGATACGCGATCGCCACGAGCACAAGCAACAGGCCGAGCCACGGCCAAATATTCCTCACCCTGACTCGCAGCATCTCAAAGGCATTCGTCATATAGCGGCATATTATGATCACACACGACAACTCGAAACCAAACGTCACTCATTTCGTGTGTTTGGTTTCGTCTTGTCGCGTGTGATTCGTGGATTATTTTGCCTTGTGCCTCAATCTCAGAAGGTGCAATTTAGGGAGCAACTGGTGGTTTCACCGTCGCCATGGGCCGGAGATTGGTCACTATTTGGTTCCAACCCTATGAGCCTCGCTCAGTCGTCTTTCCAGCGCGCCGCCGTCTCCAGATCGTCGCGGCCCACATCCTTCATCTGTAGCCACCCGCCCGGTGGCGTGCGCCTTTCGTTCCAGAGATAGGCCGCGAGCGTGTTCTCCGCGTGTACAGTCCAGAAAGAGCTTTCCGGCGGCAGGCGGCGGCGCGTCGTTCGTTCGACGTAGCCGACCGTCTCCGCATTAATTTCGACGATCACTTCCTGCCGCCGGCCGCTCGGGCTGACGACGATGAAGCGGCGCTCGCCGGGCTGCTCCGGCGTCTGGTCGCCCACGTCCGACGGGCGCAGCAGGCGAAAGCCGTTGAGCGTTACCGTCTCGATCAGCGGACGATTTGACGCAGCAATAGCAGGCGCGGCGTTGAGCGGCGCGGGAGGCTGCGATGGATGTCGCGCCGCAGCCTGCTGCAAAGCCGCCGTCACCGCGCCGCGCACGATCTCCGGCGTCATCGGCTTGCGGACGAAATCGGTCGCGCCGAGTTTCATTGCGTCCACCGCCAACTCAATCAAGGCGAATGCCGTCACCATGATCACTGGCGCGCCCGCGTCCCGCGCCTTGATCTGCCGCAGCACTTCGAGGCCGTCCAGACCCGGCATCTTCTGATCCAGCAAGACGACATCCCAACTGGTCCCGTCGCCGTAAGCGGCCAAGCCGGCCTCGCCGTCGCCAGCCTCACTGACTTCGTAGCCGGCGGTTTCCAGTGTCAGACGCACCATCCGGCGGATGTGTTCCTCGTCATCAATCAACAGAATTCGCTTGCTCATGCTTCACTCCCTTTCGTAGCGATGGCGGCGACACTCGGCGCGGGTGTAGGCAACGTGAAAGTAAAAGTGGTCCCCTCGCCGACCTTCGATTGTGCGCTGATCTGCCCGCCGTGCGCTTCGACGATCTGTTTCGAGATCGCCAAACCCAACCCCGCGCCGCCCTGTTGCGCGCCCGGCACCTGCACGAACTTGTCGAAGACGCGCGACAGGTACTCGGCCGGGATGCCGCGCCCGGTGTCGCGCACCAAGACGGCGACTCCACCTGCGCGCCGTTCGCCCGCGACGCGAATCTCGCCGTCGCGCTCGGTGTAGCGCAGGGCATTGGTCAGGAGGTTGTTCAGGACGCGTTCGATCTGCGCGCGGTCCGCCGAGACGTGCGGCAGGTCGAGCGGCACGTCGGCAAAGAGCTTGATGTCTTTCTCTTCGGCCTGAGAGCGCAGGTGATCGATGACAGTGCGGACGAGCGCGTCCACACGCAACGGCGTGAGGTGCGGCGCGTGCTCGCCCGATTCGAGCTTCGAGAGATCGAGCAGATCGCGCATCAGCTTCTCTAAACGCTCGCAGTCTTCGCGGCACGCGGCGAGAATCTCCTCCTGCTTGTCAGTCAGTTCGCCCGCCGCGCCTTCGAGCAACAGATGGACGCCCATTTGCACGCTCGTCAGCGGTGTCCGCAACTCGTGCGAAGCGGTGGCGATGAAATCCGACTTGAGTTGATCGATCTCGCGCAGGTGCGTGATGTCTTCGAGCAGCGTGACGGCTCCGAGCAGTTGCCCCTCGGCGTCGCGCATCGGAGTAGTGCGAAGCCGAAACGCGCGCTCGCGCCCGTCCACCGCCAGCGGCAGCACGGCCGCCGCGCCCTCGACCGCGACCGGGCGCTGAGAGCTAAGAGTCTCCGCGACGGCCGCCGCGATCCGGCCGTCGCCGTGCGCCACTTCGCCGACTGGACGGCCGACGTTCTCCGCCCCCGCGCCGAAGACTTCCTCGGCCGCCCGGTTAAGTTTCGTGACGCGCCCC
>JACCRA010000452.1 GCA_013813825.1 Pyrinomonadaceae bacterium
AACAAGGTGTGGGAGACCCTGACTGCCCCTCGCAAGCTGAATTCTTGGAGGCCTCATGCTGATGTCCAAACCAAAATTGCTTGATCAGGTGCGCGCTATCGCGCGCCTAAAGCACCTCAGTTATAAAACCGAGAGGGGCTTACGTCTATTACATCAAGCGGCTCATTTCACGTTGATTGGCACTTTGGTATTAACCTCACGCCGAATGACGCGGCCTCAAGAAGTAGCCGGCTGATTGCTGAGGGCGGCGCGGATGTCCGCCAGTACGTCGGCGGGTTTCCATTCGTTGCCACGATAAATCTTCAATACTTTGCCATCTGGCGAGACGAGGGCGGTGCAGAGCGAGTGAATAATCTCGTCGCCGTCCGCCATCGAACTGAGGCCGAAAAAAGTCGCCAGCTTTTTCACTTCTTCCGGTTGGCCGGTCACAAACTCCCACTGTTGAAATTTTTCGTCGGCGTAATTTCCGGTGTGTGCCGCGCCGTAACTCCGCAGCACTGGCGGCGTGTCGCGCGTGGGATCGATACTGACGCTTAACAGGTGTGCTTTCGTTCGCAGGTTCGGGTCCTTCAACAACTCGCGGTTGATCTCCGCGAAGTTGTTGCTCATCAGCGTGCAGTAGTCGGGCAGCGGGCAGCGCGTGTAAATGAACGTCAGGAGCAGCAACTGCCCGCGATAATCCGCGAGGCCGACCTTTCTGTTGTCCTGATTGACGAGACGGAAATTCGGCACGGCGTCGCCGGGTTGTGGTTCGGCAATGGCCGCCGCTCCCCCTGCCGGCCCGGCGGGAGCGGAGATGACTTGCGTCACAATCGGATTTTCCAGCCACGAACGATCCCCGTCCACGACGAGCGTCGCTTGAATCTGATCGCCGGCTTTCATCACATCGTAGGCCGAATCTTCCTTAAGCGTAAAAGACATGGTCATCGCGTCCATCAACTCCGGAATCGTTTCGTGAGTGATGACAACTTGCTGTTGAGCTTTGTTGAAGGACACGACTGTGCCTTTCAGTTCGTAACGCCGCTCATCGCTAGGCTGGATAGTCCCGGCACAACTCAAGAGCATCAGGCACAGAAGCATGGCAATCGCGACACGCCAGCGGCCTATCCGCTTAATGCACATGCTCACAAATTGGTTTGTCGCACAGCGCAACGTGGGCAGCGCATTTAATGAGACGCAAGCTTGAATTAACAAAAGATTACTCCGAAGGAAAAGATTGAAAATAGGATAGCACGATGAGAATCATACTTCATCAGGTGACTGCATTAGCGATTAAATCCTGTGAAGTTGATAGCCGCAGGACATTGCAGCGAGAGTTTTGCTAAGATGTCAGCCGGGCGAGCTAACATGATGACGTTGTGCCAAAGTGAAGAGCGTCGCGCCACCGTGCTGGACGGGGCGCGGGTGGCCGAAGAGATTAAACGCGAAGTGGCCGGGGAAGTTTCCCGTCTGCGCGAGACGCATGGCGTGCGGCCCGGTTTGGCGGTCGTGCGCGTCGGCGACGATCCGGCCTCGGCCGTCTATGTGGGCAGCAAAATCCGCACTTCTGAATCGTTGGGCCTGCGCTCGGAACAGATCGCCTTATCGGCGGAAACCAAGACCGACCAACTGCTGCAAACTATCGACACTCTCAACGCGCGCGAAGCGGTTGACGGCATTCTTGTGCAACTCCCTTTGCCGCTTGCCATTGATGAATCAAAGGTGCTTGAGGCAATTGATCCGGGCAAAGACGTGGACGGCTTTCACCCGCTCAACGTCGGTAATTTGGCGCTCGGTCGCGCGGGCTTTGTACCATGCACGCCGGCCGGGATTTATGAGCTACTGGTGCGCGAGGGCGTCTCGCTTCGGGGAGCGCGCGCCTGCATCGTCGGTCGCAGCAACATTGTCGGGCGTCCGCTCGCCCAATTGCTGTTGAGGGCAGACGCGACGGTGACGATCTGCCATTCGCGAACGACGAATTTAAGTGAAGTGACACGCACGGCCGACATTCTCATCGCCGCCGTCGGCCGCATCGGGCTAATTCGCGGCGAGCACGTAAAGCCCGGCGCGATTGTGATCGATGTCGGGATGAACCGCTTGACGAGTGAGGCGGGGGCGAGGGAATTATTCGGCGACCGCGCCGCCGAAAGGATCGAAGTGATCAGAAAGCGCGGCGCGACTTTGATCGGCGACGTGCATCCGGCGGAGGTCGAGAAGGTGGCGGGGAGATTGACGCCGGTTCCCGGCGGCGTCGGCCCGCTGACGGTGGCGATGCTGATGAAGAATACGCTGCTGGCGGCGAAGCGCCGCCGCGAATTGTGAGCATGAAGCGATGCTGAGCGTCGGCCTCACCGGCTCCATCGCCGTCGGCAAATCGTTCGTCTCAGAGGTGCTGACCGAATGCGGTTGTTACGTGCTCGACGCCGACCGCACGGCACGCGAGGTGGTATTGCCGGGAACCATCGGCCTACAATCTGTTGTCGCGGAGTTTGGAGTTGAAGTCTTACACATTGACGGCACGCTCGACCGCGGCAAACTCGGTGCGCTCATCTTCAACGACGATAACCAGCGCGCGCGGCTGAACGCGATCCTGCACCCGCTGATCCGCGTGGCACATGAAGAGTGGTTGCGTGGAGTTGCGGCCACAGATTCGCGCGCCGTGGCCGTGATCGACGCGGCGCTGATGATCGAGTCGGGCAGTTACCAAATGTTCGACCAATTAATCGTTGCCCACTGCCGGCCTGAGATACAACTCGACCGGCTGGTGAAGCGGAACAAACTGGCCGGGGACGAAGCCGCGCGACGCATCGCCTCGCAAATGCCGCAGGAGGAAAAAATGCGCTTCGCGGACTTTTTGATCGACACGTCGAATGGGTTCGAGGAAGCGCGACGGCGGACAGTTGAGGTTTATGTCCAACTCAAGCGTCTGGCCGAAATGAAGGGCGCATGATGCTGGTGAGGTCGAGTAAATTTCGCTGACAGCCTTACCGTCATGCACGCGGAATTCAGTAAAAGAGTTGTGAACGTGTATCGAGTCATATTTCTGAATGGAACCGCTCGTTGGTCGCGCTGGCGCGTCAGGCTGGCTGTATTAGTGGCTGTTTCGTTGGCGGTGAGTGGTGGCGGATGTTTCACCGACCAAAAGGGCGAGGCTTTTTATGGTCGCGTTATCGTGCCGCGCTCTCAAGAATTTCGTTGGTGCGACGGCAGTTTGCCGCAAATTTTCGATCCGGGATTGGCTGCCGCGGCGCCTGATACCGACGCCGTCCGGGCGCTCTATGAAGGCTTGACTGACTACGAGCCGCGCACGCTCAAGCCGGTGCCGGGAGTGGCGCTCAGTTGGGAGTCTTCGGCGGATCACCGGGAGTGGACTTTTCGCCTGCGCCGGGACGCGCGTTGGTCGAACGATGAAGAGGTGACGGCGCGGGATTTCGTCAATTCATGGCAGCGGACACTGAATCTCGGCGACCGCGCGCCACACGCGAAACTGCTCGACAATATCCTCGGCGCGCGTCGTGAATTGCCGGGCCAGACATCGCCGGAATCCTCTGCCCGCGCCGAGGTGCGCGATGGCGGCGAGGTATCTGTCGGGCCGCGACCGACTCCCACTCCCCCGCGCCCGGAACCCTTCGGCGTCGAGTCGCTTGATCAGCACACGTTGCGCGTCCGCCTTCTTCGGCCGGATCAAAACTTCCCCGCGCTCGTCGCACACCCTGTCTTCCGCCCCCTCCACCGCTCGCAGTTGGAGTCTGAACTAGTGCGAGACGACGAAGCGGAAGGGCAACTGCCGGACACAACAAAAAGCGAATCTGTCCCGCAGTCAGTAGTTTCAAATGGTGCTTTTCGTTTGAGCCAACAGGGAACGGACAGTGTGGTGTTAGAGCGTGCGGGGAGTTATTGGAATACGAAACAAGTAACACTCAACCGCGTCCGCTTCGTGGCCGCGCGCAACGCGGAAGAGGCGCTGGCCGCATACCGCGCGGGCGAAGTTGATGCCGTCACGAATACGAACGTCGAACCGCTGGCGGTCAAGCTCTTGGTCCCTTATCAAGATTTTCGCCGTTCGACTTTCGGCGCTGTCACTTATTACCAGTTCAACACGGTCAATTCGCCGTTCGACGATCTCCGCGTCCGCCAAGCATTGACATTGGCTGTCGAGCGCGAGCGTCTTAGTCTCGACACGCTGAAAGGCGCGAGTGAGCCAGCCGACAGTTTCTTCCCCGGCGACGGGCGAAACGCCTCAAATCCGCAGCCGCAAAAGATAACGTCACATGATCCTGAGAAGGCCCGTCAGTTACTGGCGGAAGCCGGCTACCCCGGCGGCGTGGGATTTCCACGAATCAGATTGCTGGTCAACCGTAACGATCAACACCGGACGGTCGCTCAAGCAATCGTCGCCATGTGGCGCAGCGTTCTCAGTGTCGAGACTGAGATCGTGGCGAAAAATTGGGAAGAGTATGAGGTGGCGTTCAAGGCGGGCGACTACGATATTGCGCGGCGCGGAATCGTGATGCAAACCCTCGACGAAGAAACCAATCTACTCGCTATGTTTGCGGAGGAATCGCCGGTCAACTCTGAGCCACTGCCTGCCGCCAGCGTCGAGGCCGCCGCCGCTGCTGCCGACACACCGGACAACTCACCGGAGCCTTCCCCGTCCGCCGTGGCTGGCCTGACCGAGACGGAACGGGCGAGAACAATGCCGCCCGTGCGGAAGACGATTCTGACCGAGGCGCAGGCGCTGGCCGAGTTGCCGGCGATGCCCATCTATTTCGCCACCTCGTTCGCGCTGGTGAAGCCCTACGTCAACGGCTTCGACTCAAATCTGCTCGACGCTCCGTCGCTCCAACACGTCCGCTTGGACACGAATTGGCAATTGCCAAAACAAGACGCGACGATTAGTTTGGTGCGGGACCAGTGAGATAATTTCTCACGCTCCGCAGCACAGACGGCGCTCACATCAGCCATGAGGGCGTGGAGACCACAAACCTGCATGGCCGAGACCAACTCGATCGGCCAACCGCGTCAACATGAACTCAAAAACAATTCCGTCAACCGACAAAACTGCTTTACATCACGACACGTTGCTTTCGATTAAAGACCTCCGTACCTACTTCCAGACCGAAGACGGAGTAGTGAAGGCCGTGGACGGAGTCAGCTTTGAGCTGAAGCGGGGCGAGACACTGGGCATCGTCGGCGAATCAGGCTCCGGCAAGTCGGTCACGAGTTTGTCGGTGCTTCGCTTAATCCCACAACCGCCGGGCCGGATCGTGTCGGGCGAGATTTTTTTCGCCGGCCAAGACATCCTCAGCCTGCCGTTCAAAGAGGTGCGAAAAATTCGCGGCCGACGCATCAGCATGATCTTCCAAGACCCGATGACTTCGCTCAACCCGTTCATGCGAATCTCGCGGCAGTTAATGGAGATCACCAAACTTCACCTCGGCCACACGAAAGCTCAAGCTTACAAGCACGCGATTGAAATGCTGGAACGGGTCGGCCTGCCGGACGCGAGCACCCGCGCGGACAATTATCCGCACGAGTTTTCGGGAGGAATGCGCCAGCGTGTGATGATCGCGATGGCACTTTCATGTGAGCCGGAGTTGCTGATCGCCGACGAGCCGACGACCGCTCTTGACGTGACGATTCAGGCGCAGATTCTTGAATTGATCAAAAACCTCAAAAGCAAAACCGGCGCCAGCGTGATTCTCATCACACACGACCTCGGCATCGTCGCCGGGATGACCGATCACATAGTTGTGATGTACGCCGGCAAAGTTTTCGAGCAGTCGCCGACGCGCGAACTGTTTGCCCGCCCCGGCAACCCCTACACCAAAGGATTACTACGCTCGGTACCTGCTCCGGCTCGTGTCGATGGGGAAGAGTTGTACCAGATTCCGGGATTGCCGCCCGATGTCGCGCACTTGCCGCCGGGCTGCCCGTTCGCCCCGCGTTGCGAGCGCGCCGAAGAGATTTGCCGGCGCGAACTTCCTCCCTTGGTGCAACTGACACCTGATCATCACTCGCTCTGCCACTTCGCGGAAGACGTGTATGCACAATCTCGCCGCGAGCGCGAAACACGCGCCGGCATTTCCGTGCCGTAACCTTCGACAAGAGGCCATCACCTGATGAGCACGCAATTTTCACACACCGATCAACCTCCCCAGCCCTTCTCGCCGGGTATCACGCCGATTGGCGGCGCCGAGCCTTTAATGTCGATCCGTGATCTCAAGGTTCACTTCAAGCAGGCCGGCGGATCACTGTGGGATCAATTCGCTGGCAGCGCCAGAAGTGTCAAGAGAGTAGTAAAGGCTATCGATGGAGTTTCACTCGACATCTTTCGTGGCGAGACGTTCGGGTTAGTGGGTGAATCCGGCTGCGGAAAATCCACGCTGGGGCGTGCCGTGCTCCGCCTGATCGAACCGACCGGCGGTCAGGTCTTCTTTCGCGGGAGAGACCTTGCGAGTCTCTCCACGCGCGAGTTGCGTCAACAACGTCGCCACTTGCAAATGATCTTTCAAGACCCCTTCTCATCTTTGAATCCTCGGATGACAGTCGGACAGATCGTCGGAGAGCCTTTCGAGGTTTTCAAACTGGCGCGCGGCGGCGACAAGGACAGGCAAGTCAATGCACTGTTAGAAACAGTTGGCCTGAGCCAACGCTTCAATAAAAGATTCCCGCACGAATTTTCCGGCGGACAGCGGCAGCGCATCGGGATCGCCCGCGCGCTGGCCGCCAACCCGGATTTTATTGTCGCCGACGAGCCGATCTCGGCGCTCGACGTTTCCATCCAATCGCAGATCATGAATTTGTTGGAGCGTCTCCAACGCGAACGGAATTTGACTTACCTCTTCATCTCGCACGATCTGCGCGCCGTGCGGCATCTCTCCGACCGTGTGGCTGTGATGTATTTGGGGAAGATCGTCGAACTGGCCGCCGCCAAAACTCTCGCCGATGAGCCGCTGATGCCTTACACGAAGGCATTAATTTCAGCCGTCCCGATTCCCGATCCTGAGATCGAAGCGAAACGCCGGCGCGTCGTGCTGGAAGGCGACGTGCCTTCCGCCATCAACTCGCCGTCCGGCTGTCGCTTTCATACCCGATGCCCTTACACCGTCCAAGCTTGTCGGGAAGTTGTGCCGCAACTAATCGAAATTAAACCTGACCATTTCGCCGCTTGCATCCGCATCAGCCCCGCTCAGCCTGACATCACTCAAGTTGCGCCGGACGCTGTGCCGGGCTTAAATCACGAGGCGCTTGAATGCACCGTGAAAGTTGTCGCGCATTGACAATATAATTACAACGACAGGAACATTATTGGGACAATTAAAGGCCGTAAAGTGAGAATGCTAATCCCGACAACTTAAAAGCTTGTACGAGGCCCAGCAGACTCTTATACTGCGGCCGAGGGCGTATCTCTAACTATTCCGCACGGTGGCTCGACCAATCTAGAGCCTCGCACCGTTGCCGAGCCTTGCCTAAGAGGATTCGGCCCGCCCTCTCACACTGATTTCCGCATCGCAGCACTACAAAATGGAAAAGATGGTCGCCGCCGAGCGCGTCACAGACGAGGAAGAGTTGGCGTCGCCCACCCCAACGTGGGTGGCGGCACAGGAGTCCGCCGCGCGGGAAGCCGGACTTTCCGTGCTTCTCATTGCAGGGCCTCAACCGCCGCAATTGGCTGAATCAAACAATAATTCGATCTGCAAATCATTTCAGTCTTCTCCGTCTCATGCACAACTGTGTGAACCATTTTGTGGCGAGGCGTTCGCGCGCGCTCAAGCGGCCGGCGAGGCCGTCTATTATCGTTGCCACGCCGGCTTGCACTGTTTCGCAATGCCGGTTCAGCACGGAAGCGAGCGCCCATCGCTGGCAGTTATCGGCGGACGCGCCTTTCTCTCCAGCGCGGATTACCGTCGATTAGTTGAGCGTTTTCGCGACGGTGACTTGCAGTCGTTGTGGTCTCCTGGATTGTTAAATAACGTCATTTTTTCGACCCCGGGTGGATTGGAAAAATTGGTTGCGCTCCTCTCCTCTGAAGCCGCCAAAGGAAAGCCGCCGCCGCCTGCTTCGACAGCGACGACGGAAGAGCCGCCGCCGAAAGCGGAAACGCACGGAGCAGTCACCGCGCAGCTTCACGGCAATTCGCACGCGATCAGGCAATCGTTGCGTGAGTCCTGCCAACACGCGCTATCAATTCTGAAGTCGGAATACGGCGTCGAGACGGCGGCCTTGATCTTTCGCGTCGACGAGAAGTTTGTGCGCTTGGGAGTACGCGGCGGAATCGACGCGCTGGCCGCCATCGTCTGCGAGCGCCTGAATGGCGGAGCTTGGCCGGAGTTGAGAGGGCGGGAAGCAATCCATCAGTCGCCGTTATCGCTCACTTTTCAGGGAGGGCAGGCAGAGGTATTCCCGCTCACCGTGGGCGGCGAGTTGCGAGGCGCTCTGGTCGTCGGGCGGGCGCCGTTAAACGCCACTGTGCGGGCGTCCGTCGTCGAATTTTGCGAGGCTCATGTTCTGCCGCTGGAAGTCCTTAGACTGCGCGAAGAATTACAGCGGCAGTTGCTGGCCGCGCACCACCTCCAATCTTTCTCCGCGGTCTTGAACGCCGTCGAGCCGGAAGAGGCGTACTCGACGATTCTTCGCCACTCGGTGGAATTGATGCGCTCGGAGCGCGGTTCGCTGATGTTATTCGACGAGGGGGCGAACGAGTTGAAAGTGCAGGCGGCCATTGGTCCCCGCGCCGAAGTCGCCCAAAAAATGCACCTCAGTCTCGATGCCAGTTTGTGTGGCGCGGTCTTGAACGACGGCCGGCCGCTGGTCGTGAAAAACCTCCGCGCCGCGGGGCACGCGCCTGCTCCCGCTGACAGAAATTATAAGTCTGATTCGTTCATCAGCTACCCGATCATCATCGGCGGGCGAAGGATCGGCGTGCTGAACATGACCGATAAACTCAGCGGCGAAGTGTACGATGATCTGGACTTAAATCTGCTCGAACTCATCGCCCCGCAACTCGCTCTCGCGCTTGATCGCGCGTCGTGGCATCAGAAGGCAACTCAGTTTCAACTATTGTCGATCACCGATCCGCTGACCGGTTTAGTCAACCGCCGGTACATGGAGGAGCGACTCGCGGAAGAGGTCGAACGCACGAAGCGCCATCACTTTGAGATGAGCTTTTTGATGTTGGACATCGACCATTTCAAGCTCTACAACGACCGGCAAGGCCATCAAGCCGGCGACCTCGCGCTGGAAATGACGGCGCAATGTCTGAAGTCGGCGCTCCGCACCGAGGATGTCGCTTCGCGCTATGGTGGTGAAGAGTTTACCGTCCTGTTACCACAGACGAGCATCGGCGAGGCGTGTGTCATCGCCGAGCGCATTCGCCGCCGGGTCGAGCGCACCCAATTTGTGCACGGCGAGACGCAGCCGCACCGGGCGCTCACGGTGAGTATCGGCATTTCCGCTTTCGGGGCGGAACTCGAAACCCCGTCGGCGATCATCGGCGCCGCGGATCAGGCTCTCTATGCCGCGAAAAGACGCGGTCGAAATTGTGTGGACATTTTCGGCCACCAACCCATCTCCCCCCCCATCCCTCATGCCGACTGAAACCCCCGATCAACACCCTCATTTCAAACGTGTGCTCGGACGCATTCCCCCCAACGATTTCGTTGGACGGAGCGTCGAACTGCAAGAGATCGTCAGCCTCGCTCCCGATTCCGCGCGCCGGCGCGGCTTGCTCGTGCTCTCCGCGCCGGCGTCCGGCGTCACTGAGCTGTTGCGCCAAGCCTACGACAAACTTTT
This sequence comes from Pyrinomonadaceae bacterium, assembly GCA_013813825.1. Lineage (GTDB taxonomy): Bacteria > Acidobacteriota > Blastocatellia > Pyrinomonadales > Pyrinomonadaceae > JACCRA01. The sequence continues at coordinate 9,775 of JACCRA010000452.1, forward strand.
CGCCCAACGCGGCGAAGCGACGCCGATCTACTTCTCTTGGTCTCATTCCGTTGACACCGTCTTAAACTCGGCGCGCCAGTTTCTACACGCGTTTCTCTCACAGTTCATCGCCCACCGGCGCGGCGAACCGCGGCTCGTCAATTCGCCGCTGCCCGTCCATGAACTAGCCGAGCTGGCCATCCCGGCGGACGCCGGGTGGATCCAAAAATTAATCGGAAATTACGAACGCGCGCGGGGCGATGAAAACGCGCTGGTGCGCCTCTGCCTGAGCGCGCCGCAGCAAGCCGCCGCGCACGGATCCCGCACCTTAATCTTGTTCGACGACATGCACGCCATCGACGAGTTAAAAGGCGACGTTGATCTGCGAATTGAGAGCGCGCGATTGTCAGTTGCGAATGCCGGGACGCAGTTCGTCTATGCCGGCTTACGCCGTCGGTTGCTCGACGTGCTGAACGGGGAGTCATCCGCTCACCGGCTGGACAATTTCGGGACGCTGCACGTGGATGGCTTAAACATGCGAAACGCGCGCATCCTCATCGAGCGCCTTGCCTTCTCGCTACACGTCCCGCTCAGCGACGAGTCGCGCGATCTGCTCGCCCAACAGTTCTCCGGTAACCCGTTATTGCTGTCGTTGTACTTGCAAGCGGCGCACAATAAAAGCATCGAATTGGAGACTTATCTTGATTGCCAGCGGTTGTATGTGGACGAACTGCTCGGCGGGCGTCTCCACCGACGGCTCAATGTGGTGCTCGAAAATATCGCGCCAGCGGTCTCGCTGCGGCGCGGTTTACTCCGCGCGTTGCACGAATCGTCTTTAACGAGTGTTACGAAAACTCCGGCCGAGGCGTGGCGCAAAAAGCTCGATCTCGACCCCGGAGAGTTTGACAACCTGATGACGCGGCTGCACGCCTATGAATTGGCGAGCTATACCGCAACTTTTTTGGAGATCACTGCTTGCGCCGTTTGGCGCGACTACCTGCGCGCTAACTACCGCCTGCAAATCAGCGCCGAGCCGCGCGCCCTCGTCGTCGCCGAAACACTAACGGAGACTCTTAAGCGGGCTCCGCAAACAATGGCGCGCCAGTACCGACGCGAGAGCGCCCTCGGTTTGCGCGAATTGCTCGCGCGCTTCGATCACCAGCGCGTGCCGGCGAGTCTCTTTCATTTTGAAAAGTTCACGAGCTTGTATCTTGGTCTGCAACCCGAAGAAGTGGTCGCGACGCTTGACGCCGAGTCCGAGTTGTTACGCTTGCCGCAGGTCATCCACACAGCCGCGGGCGGCTCTTTCCATGCGCCGATGCGGCAGGTGAGCGACGAGGAGCGGTGCGCCGTCGCCCACGGCTTCGACACGAACGGATACACGGACGCCGGCGAAGTCGTTTGGGTGGCGGCCGAGATCGAGTCGAAAGTCGAGGCCGGGCGGGCGATCACGGAAGTCTGGTGCGAGCGACTCAAACTACTGGCGCAGGCGTGCGGGTTTCGCCGGGTGCGGTTCTGGCTGGTCGCGCCCGAAGGTTTTACAGCCGAAGCCGGAGAGTTGCTGACCCGGCGCGAGGTGTTAAGCTCCAATCGGCGGCAACTGGAAATGCTTACCGTCCGGCTGTCGCCGGCGGGAGCGGCGGACAAAGCGGCCGAGACTTCCGCCGCGCCCGCCAACGAATTCGAGATGGTGATTCCGATGGGCGGCGACACCGAGTTGATCGCCGCGCAGGCGGTCGAGCAGATCGCGCGACGTTTGAATTTTCAACCCGAGGCTATCAACCAGATCAAGACCGCCCTCATCGAAGCCTGCATCAACGCAACCGAGCACAGCCTCAGCCCGGATCGGAAAATTTACCAGCGTTTTCGCATCGAAGATGATAAGTTAGTGATCATCGTATCGAGCCGGGGCGTGGGTGTCCCTACGCCGCTGTCCGCCGTGTCGAACGGCGAAGGCAGTGAGTCCGCCAAAGGTCGGCGGGGCTGGGGACTGAAATTGATCCGCGCGTTAATGGATGAGGTCGAGTTCGAGCGCGTGGACGACGGCACCCGCCTCCGCATGGCGAAACACCTCCGCCCGTAGAAGGGACCAAACACTGATGACGTTGCCTTCCGTTTCTCCGGTGCGATCAGCGCGGATTGGGAACGTCGCCGTGATCTACGCTAGCGACTATTTGAACCGTTTCAACGGCGAGCGCCTCGAACGTGAGTGCCGCCTGCGCTTGGGCGAGGGCTGCCGCGCTCTCGTGGTTGACTTCAGACACACAGATTTAGTGAACAGCATCGGCGTCTCAATGTTACGGGGCGTGATCGACGTGGCGGAAAAGGCCGGGGCCCGGCTCATTTTCGCGGACGTGAACGGTCAGGCGGCACAGCTATTTGAGTTGCTTGGGCTGATGCGTGACGTCGCGCTCGCGCCAAACGAACAGGCCGCCCTCACCTTACTCGCTGAATCCGAGACGACCACGACCGCCGACACAACTCCTCATAGCGACTGAACTGATACCCCGGAGTCATGTCGGACGCCCGATTTACGTCTGCGCTGGGCCTTTGCAGGTTGGTCCCATCAGAGCTTCTTTCTTCAGACTGATCACCGGATAGTTGGGCGCTTCGTCGATATTGAGGGCGATCCACTCCTGAAACTCTTCCGGCACTGCCGCCTCCGCGAAGATCGCCTCGACCGGACACTCCGGCACGCAGGCGTCGCAGTCGATGCACGTCTCGGCGTTGATGTAGAGCCGATCCGGCAACTCGTGAAAAGCCTCGACCGGACAGACGCCCGCGCAGTCCGTGTACTTACAATCAACACACGCCTCAGTCACGATGTAAGTCATCATCATCTCCCAATTCGCAACAGATAAGATCAAGATTACAACAGTGCTTTTATGGCAGAGCGTGGAAGATTGTCAATCAAAGTAAGAGTAAGAGGGATGCACACCCGACTGCTACCGCAGGCGATTCTGACCTGTACCCTCGATTTGAAATTGCTTTATGAACTTTCCCGCGGGTCTGCGAGGGGCGGATGGCGATTGATTGCGATGTCGTCTTGCCTGATGCGCTGAACTCTTTCGCGGTTTAGCTCAAGCCATTTGATGGTAACGTGACCGATGTCGCTTTGCGGTAGCACCCGCAAGCCGTCGGCAGACCAGATGAAATGTTCCGCCCAGAGCATTCGGCGCGGGTTGAAAAGCGGGATTACATTTTGGGTATCTGCGTCGAAGACGCTTTGTTTGTCCGACTTGTGACGGTTGCAATGAAAACAAGCCAACGCCAAGTTTTCCAAAGTATCGTCGCCGCCCTCTGAGGTGGGCAGGATATGATCAAGCGTGAAGGGCACGAGTTGCCAATGCTCGTCGGTATGACAGTACTCGCAAAGGACGGCGGCGCGTTGCCGGACTTGCTCCCGAATGAACGGCGAGATTTTACGCGGCAAGGTTGTCCTGTGAGGATTGCGACAGATTGCGAATCAGACGATTGACATGACTCAGGTAATCATCAACTTCTTCGTATTGAAGCAACTCGCGTTCTTCTTCTTCGGTCATCATGTTTGCTTTCTGTTTGTCGAGCAGTTCGTTGATTCGCTCTTGCACCGAGACGGAAGCGCGAAAGATAACGATACCTTGTTCGAGTTCGAGATGAACCGCACCATCACGCGACAAGGTTTCAGGCAGATGATTCAATTTCGGAATGGTGAGCTGTGAATTATTCATAGCGAAAAAAAAGCATAGCAGATGTTTTGCTGCTGGCGTTATTTCTCAAGCGTCAACAGGCGCACGAATTTCCAGTCGCCTCCCGGATCGACTTTGATGTTGGAGACGTTGCGGCGCGCGACGATCATGTTGTTGGGATACCAGAGCGGCAGCGTCGGCATCTCGCGGCTGATGATCTCCTGCGCCTGCCGGTATAAATCTCTGGCTTGCTCCGTGCCGCCGGGCGTGGCAACCGCCTGACCGAGGACGCGGTTCAGTTCGGCGTTGTTGAAGCGGCTGCGGTTGAAGTTTCCGCCGCCCAGATTGGTAAAGAGATCGCGCAAAAAGATCGGGTCTTGATTGCCACCCACCCAACGACCGATGGTCAGTTGATACTGGCCTTTGGTCATCGCCTCGCGCAAAGTATTGTCTTCCAGCGTCTCGATAGAGACGGGAACGCCGACTTCCTTCAGAGCATTCTGAATGACTCCGGCCGACTGGCGTGCGATGGCGTTAGTGGCCGAGATTTTGAAGACGAGCGGAGCGGGGAGGCGCATCTTCGGACCGTCGCCGTCCGAATCGCGAAAGCCCGCTTCATCCAGTAGCTTTTTCGCTTGAGCGGGATCGTACCCGTACTTTTGGCCTGACGTGTAAGCCCAAGACTCTTCAGGGATCATCGAGTGCGCGATGCGCGCCTGTCCTTGTAGCAGATCGCGGACGAGGCTCTCGCGGTTGACGGCGTAAGCGATGGCGCGGCGGACGCGGGCATCCGTCAGCGGGGCGCTCTCGGTGTTGAAACCGAAATACTGAATGTTGACGCCGGGCGCTTGCTCCACTTTCAGATCAGGATGTTGCGCCAGCCCGACATAAGCATCAGGCGTCAGCGCGGTATTAATCGCCAGATTGACGCGACCGGATTGCAGCCCGGCCTGCTGCGAATTGGCATCGAGGATCACGCTCACGCGCAAGGCTTTAATCGTCGGCGCGCCTTCCCAATAATTGTCGTTGGCCTCCATGTCAACGATGCCTTGCGACTGGTCAAAGCGGACGAACTTGTACGGCCCGGAGCCGAGTGGCTGCTGCTCCTGCGTCTCGAAAGTCCCGGCGGGAATGATGGCTGTCGGCACAAGGTTGGTTAGCAGTTCGAGCCACGGATCATGTAAGCGGATGACGAGCGTTTGCGGATCAGGCGCTTCGATTGCGGCGACGTGCGGTTTACGATTAGCGCCCGCGCCTTGATAGAACGAGGCGGCTTTTTGTGAATCGGAAGCGAGCAGCTTGTCGAAGGTGTACTTGGCATCGGCGGAGGTCAGCAGTTTGCCGTCGTGAAACTTCACATCATCGCGGAGCTTGAACGTGTATGACAGACCATCGGCGGCGCGCTGAATGTCTGTTGCCAGTTCGCCGACGTACTCGAAACGCTCGTTCTTCTTGACCAGCGAGTTGAACATCAACTGCCGGAATCGCTCGCTCTGTGCGTCGAAGCCGCGCAGGGGATCGAGAGTTCGCGGCGCGGCTTCCAGCGCCATCACGAAAGTCTCGTTGCGTCGATTGCAATTAGCCAACGACGCCCCGATTACGATCAGCGTCAGGATGAGCGCCATGAGCCGGCGAATCATTAAAGTTTTCCTCCGTAGGTGTAATTCAATTTGCGATTAAGCGTCTCGATGTCTTGAGAGAGTTGCGCGATGCGCGCCGGCTCGAACTTGAGCGGCGGCTGCGCCAACAGCTTGCAAGCCGCGATGCGCGCGAGTGATTCATTGATGCGTTCTTCAGTAATAACTTTGTCCCGCACCGCTTGGACGAGCGATTGATAGCCGCGCCGGATGAGATCGGGGCGCGCGCAAATTAATAGCATGTCTTCGCCGGCTTCGACGGCGCGCTTGACCGTCTGCTCGATCTCGTTGTGACGCGCAATCGCGCCCATCTCAAGATCGTCAGTCAAGACCAATCCGCGATAGCCGAGTTCGTCGCGCAACAGGCGGGTGACGATGGAACGATTGATCGAAGCCGGAGCCAACAAGCCACCCGTCATACCGCGCTGGATGTCGATGTTGGGGAAACCGCCGTGGCTGACCATCACCGCCCGCACCATGTTGTCTTCGCGCTGGAACAATTCGATGTAAGGCGCGAGGTCTTGGGCGATCAGATCGTCGTGCGAGAGTTTAATGATCGGCATCGAGTCGTGCGAATCAACCTCGCCCGCGCCGATGCCGGGAAAGTGTTTGGCGCAGCCGAGACAGCCCGCGCCCTGCAAGCCCCGCAGATAGACCGTCGTGTAGCCGAGCACCTCGCCCGGCGAGCGACCGAAGGAGCGCGAGTAGAGGCCGTTCGAGAGCAAGTCGCGGTCGTCGGTCATGATCGACAGCACGGGCGCGAAGTTCATGTTGAAGCCAAGCAGCCGCAAAGTTTCGCCCGTGACGCTGCCAAGCAGCCGCGCGCCGGCCAGATCGCCGTGCTGCCGGATCGCCCGCGCCGCCGGCATCGGCGTGAAAATCCGCCGCAGGCGATCCACCAATCCGCCTTCCTGATCGATGCCGAGCAACGGTTCGATAATCAGCGACTCGCGGACGTGATCGAGCAGTTGGCGCAACTGCGCGGGCGCGACCACATTGCGGCCAAA